>JBJKSL010000725.1:0-2565 GCA_046704145.1 Phycisphaerae bacterium | reverse complement strand
CTTTCCGGCTCGGGCTGGTCGGGGATCTTCAGCCGGCCGATGACGTTGGTGTCCATGCCCAGCCCGCTGATGTTCTTGCCCATCTCGTCGACGATCAGCACGTCAATATCGCTCACCGGCAACCGCGGCATCTGCCCTCGTGCGATCTCCAGCAAGGCGGGCTCCTCCTCGGCGATGCGTTCGGCTGGGATGGCCCGCAGCAACATGGTCTGGTCGCGCGCATTCTCGACCACCGCCACGCCCAGCTTCACGTTGGCGTGCCGTAATATCTGCACAGACACCTGCGGCAGCACCTCGCGCAGCCCGCGCACCCCCAGATTGTGTATGGCCAGAGCCTGGGTATGCTTGCCCAACCCGATGGCCAGCATCTTCATCAGCCCGCTCTCGTAGCGTGCGTGAAACGAGGTGTGTGGCTTCACGCGATTGATGATGATGGTGGCATCCGCCTCGGACGCCGCCCGGTCGAAGTACACCGGCACCTCGGCCTCGCCCTGCGGGAGGCTGACCACCTCCATGCTCGACACCACCGGTGCCCCCACGCCCTCCGCGCTCACGCCGTAGCTTTCGAGCACCTGCCGCTGGCCTTCCGCGGTTGCCCCGCCGTGGCTGCCCATGGCCGGCACGATGAACGGCTCGGCCCCCTGCGCCCGCACCCACCCGACCATCTGCCGTACCATCGCCGCCAGGTTGGCAATGCCCCGACTGCCTACCGCAATGGCCACGCGGGCTTCCCGCTTGAAGCATACCCCGCAGCCGGCCAGTTGTTCACCAAGCGTGCCCTCGACATCCTGCAGCCGCTCGCTCGGCAGTTGCTGGCGAATGCGGATCAAGCTGACCTGTGACATGGGGACCTCCATCTCCGAGCCTTGCCCCTATTGTAGCCCGGCCTGAGCATCTGGCCTGCCCGATAACCTGACGGCATCGCCTTCAGGGCTCTATCCGGCGGTTCTGCAGCACGTTGCCCCGTCTCTGCGTCACCCGCCCATGATTGACAGAACATCGTCACCGGATGGGCTTTGCCGGGCAGGGGTGTCCTGCTTTTTCGGCCCACGCGCGGTTTTACCGCGCCTGCCTCACCCTGCTGACCGATATGCCAAGATAGCGGAACTGTTTCTCGCTCGCAGGCAATCGGTGCAGGAAGCCGCATATGAGAGACTGGCTCGACGCCGAAAACCGAATCGAACGGGCTCAACAGCTCAGCGATCTGCATCGCTGGCCGGAAGCGCTCGATGAACTCGACGCCGCCCTGGACATCAATCCCAACGATGCCACCTGGCACGCCAATCGCGGCCAGATCCTCGACCATCTGGGCCGCTACGACGAGGCCATCGAGGCCTACCAGGCGGCCATGGAGCTCGAAGCCGACGGACCCGAACTGCGGACCGCCCTGTCCATCGATCTGATCCGCGTCGGGCGTTATGCCGAGGCTGTCTCCCGTCTGGAGCAACTCGCCAAAGAGCAGCCCGACTTCGAGCCGGCCTACTGCAATCGCATCGCCGCCTACACCCGCCTCGGCGACCACGAACTGGCCGAGCAGATGTTCTACGAGGCCCAGAACCTCACCGAAGACTGCCCCAACTGCTATCACCACATAGCCGAGTCCCTGGCCTGCCGCGGCATCTTCGACCGAGCCATCTACTGCTGGCAGCGAGCCATCGAGATCGCTCCCGATTATCCCCTGGCCCGCCAGCGGATCGCCGAAGCCTACTGGATGCTCGGCCAGCACGAAAAATCGCGAGAGTACTACCTGGAAGCCATGCGCAGCGACCCGGGCAACGCCGAGCTGATCTCCGAATTCGGCGACCTGCTAGTCGAAATGGACGACCTGACCGGGGCGGCCTCCAAGTTCCGGCAAGCTCTCGACCTCGAGCCCGACAGCACTCGGCCCAAGGTCATGCTCGGCCTTATCAGCTCGCAGCAGGGCGACGCCGATTCCGCCGTGCGATACCTCGAGGCGGCCCTCGCCGACGATCAGCATCATCCGCACGTGCGCTCGCAACTGGGAGAGGCCGAACTGCGTCGCGGCAATCTGTACGTGGCCCTGCGGCACCTGTCGCTCGCGGTCGAAGATGATCCCGACGACCAGATGGCCCAGATGGCACTGGGCAATTGCCTGCTGCAACTCGGCCGTCCAGCGGAGGCTTCCCAGCACTTCAACCGCGTGATCGAGCTGGACTCTGAACTGGCCGGCCCGTATCACAACCTCGGCATCTGCTGTTTCCTGCAGAACGACTTTGAAGAGGGCATCCGCAACTGCCTGGAAGCGTTGCGAGTCGATCCCACCAACGTGCCCGTGCTACACAAGCTGACCTTGGCCTACCTGCATCTCGGCCGTTACCGCGAAGCCGCTGAGATGCGCGACCGCGGTCTGGCCGCCGACCCCGAGCACGAAGGCCTCAAGTCCATTCCGCGCCGCTTCTGGCTGGTGCGCGTCCGCCGCACACTTCACCGCATGTGGCCTGCCCGCCGTAACCGCGCCGCATAAGGAATCTTCCGTATTTCTTCGAAGCCAGCCGACGTAGACGGCCGCTTTCTGTGCTAGGAGACCGTCCGAGTAATCGATGT
>JBJKSL010000724.1:0-8281 GCA_046704145.1 Phycisphaerae bacterium | reverse complement strand
CGTTAGCGAGGATGCCGACCGCTCGAGGCCTGCGGTGAGGTCGTTCCCCCCCCTAATTGATTGGCGAGCCGAGCCCTCCGACAATTCGACACTTCACAACATGCACGCCGCCCCACCTCAGGTCCGCGGCATTGTTCCCATACCGAGCGACGATATATTGACAGTTCCGCTGGGAAGGGGCATAATATGTGCATCCTAGATCCGGCCAAGGTTTTGTTCCCATCTGTGCTTGGCCGATTACCGACCGCTTACTCCGGAGGCACGCATGGAAGCTCCGCACCATATTGCTGCTGGTCTGATTCTGGCAGTCGCATTGACAAGCTCCGTCCGAGCCCAAACGGCCGATCTTTCGGCGGCAGAACCAGATGCCCAGCTTCAACAGCAGCCGATCGTAGGACTGACAGCAACCGAACGCCTGCAGTTCACAGAATTGGACGCACGCAAGCTGGATCAGTTCAGCAACCAGGATTTGGCGACATTTCTCTCCCTGCGACACAAAACCGCAGTCGCAACGGCTTCGCCCGGCACTGACTTACAGTTGATGGCCAGGAAGTCTGCCGGAGTTAAATATCGTCTGTTTGCCTCCCGCTTTGATCTGGCTGAGACAGACTGTGTGACCTTCGTCGAGCGTTCCCTCGCCATAGCCCTCGGGTCTGATTACGCCTCTTACTATAGGATTTGCGAGCGATTGCGTCACAAGGACGGGGTGGTTGACTACAAGAGCCGCAACTTCTTCACGTTGACCGAGTGGCTGCCCAATAACGCCTGGCTCTTGCGCGATATCACACCCGTTCTCGGCCAGGGAAAGGCGGCCAAGCCGTTCACCTACGTCATACGCCCCAAGCGGTTTGAGGATACTGTGGTGAATGGCAGGGTTCACACCAACTTCCTGGGAGCTGATTACAGCAGTCCAGACAAGCAGGTCGTTTCGGACGTGTTCATTCCTCGCGACCGGGTGCAGGCGATTCTGCCAGAGCTACATCCCGGCGACGTCTGCCTGATGATTCGCGAGTATCACAAGAAAGGCATGAAGCCCTGGTACGGCTGCGACCACATGGGCTTGATTGGCGAGGGGCCGACAATTATTCACTCCGGCCCTCCCAGCGTTCGCGAGGAGGAGGTAATGTCCTTCCTTCGCAAGTACCGCATTGTGGCGGGCTTTAAGTTTCTCAGGATCCGTACGGATGCAGCTTCACGGTTGACCGTCGAACTTCCCAAGGTCACTAAGCAGCCGCCTCCTCCTGCCGATCAGGACGTAGCTGTGACCGAGTTGCGTGAGTTACGCACACTGCAGAAATAACCGGAGAGCCGAGAATCCATGACGCATATGCAACAGCTATCAGTGTCAGCAACCTGGCCAAGATGGGCTCGCGCTTTACCCATGATCTTGGCTCTAACGCTGTGTTTTGGGTATCCGCGCGCAGCGCTTGCAGGCGACTGCTACACCGATTGCGGGCCGGGGTATCACGTCGGCTCGTGTGCGGCTGAGCCCCCGCCGCCGTGCGAGTGCGAACCTCCGAGCACTGTTGGCAGCGACTGCCCGTGTCACTGCTGCCTGCCCAATGAGACGTGTGCCATTCCTCCACCCTGCCCCGATGAGGAATGCTGCTGTGTGGCCGACGATGACGACAGCTGTGGCGGCGACGATGGCTGCGATGACGGAAAAGACTGCACGGACGACGCTTGCGTCGACGGGCACTGTAAGCACACTTCCAACTGCGATGATGGGGACCCTTGCACGGACGACTCCTGCGGCGACGACGGTTGCGAGAGCACCCCGAAAGACTGCGACGACGGAGACGCCTGCACCGATGACAGTTGCGACGAGAACGGTAACTGCGTGAACGCGCCGAAGAACTGCGACGACGGCGATCCCTGTACGGACGACGTTTGCGAAGACGGAAGCTGCGGGCATTCACCGAAGCTAGAAGGGGCTAGCTGCCAGGACGACGGTAACCCCTGCACAGAAGACGTCTGCCAGGCGGGAGCCTGCGTGCATCCCAACAAGGCTGATGGTGCCGAATGTCCTGATGACGGTGAATACTGCACGGATGATCAATGCCAGAACGGATCCTGCCAGCATCCGCCAGCTTCAGCATACAGGTGTCCTGATGATGGTGATCCTTGCACGGAGGATACTTGCCAAGAAGGCGTCTGTACGCACACAACGAGCCCAGATGGCACCGACTGCGGAAACTGCTCGCAGTGCTGGGGCGGTGCTTGCACTGAGGATTGCCCCTACGGAGGGTGCTGTAGTGATGACGGGGCCTGCGTCGATACCTGTCCCGAAATTGGGAATTGTCGAGTAGTATCCTGTGAGGCTGGGTACTGTAGCTCATACTTTTCCTGTGATGATGACGATCTGTGCACAGAAGACGTGTGCTACCAGAATACTTGTGGCAACTTCGAGATAGGCTGCTACGACGGCAACGCGTGCACCGTGGACGGTGGCTGCTACCAGGGTTCTTGCCAGAATGAGCAGTATGATGACCCTGTCTGCGGATATAGAAGCGAAGCGCCTCCGGCAGTGTATTACACCGGAATGCCTTGTGATACCACTACGTTCGTTGCTGTCTCATATTGTTGCTGCTGTGACCGCGGCTGTATAGATAGCGCATTCTGCAATCCTGATTATGATAGTCCACAGAGTGACTGGGTGTTGGTGCCGGTTGATGTCGAAGTCCAGTGTGTACAATGGAATGGGGGCGCAACTTGCGTGTGCACACAACATCTTGGTGACACCGACTGGGTGTGGTTGCCCCCGTGCCACTGCATGTATGTGGGAACTATGTGAGCTGGGGGCACAGGCGTTTCCCTCGCATTGGCTGAGGGGGCACTACTAAGCTTGGCGGGACCAAACAATCAAAAGGAGATGCACTATGTGTGCTCTGTTCCTGACGATTCCATGTGTTTTGTGGAGTGCTAATACCCTCCCACCGCCCGTCGAAAATGTGCGTGAGGCGAACGCAAGAGCCGCGGCTGCCATTGTGACTGCTAAAGTAACCTACGAGTTTGAACTCACGCGCGGTGCGCTGTCTGATGCGGAGTTGAAGAGGATCAAAATGCCGGAGCCGCGCCAAGAGCGCAACCGTGCAGTCATGCAGGACTATGAAGCAAATGTGCGTAAAGCGGTCCAACTCAATCGTAATCGACATGAACTCCATACTGTCTGGTTTGATGCGGTTCAGATGCAATGGAAGGTTGACCAGCAAGACTTACGGCCAATAAACGATCTTATGACCAGGGAAGGTATTGATGGCTCAGCCCTTCCGTCGGTATCGCAGACAAAGACCTTGCTTTCAAGTCGCCAGGCAAGGTGCATGTTTCATCCAGTTGTTGGTCAACTGACGATCTTGGACGCCGTAAAGCTTCCTCCTCCTCTCGACACGATGGAATGTGTTCACATGGCGCCCCTGAAGCCCGGGATAGTGCCGGATTATCGGTTCGCGACTTGCTCTGGTGCGAAAGTGGTCGCGGTTTCAGCTGCCGGCAGGGATCTAGAAAGCGTGGAGCTTGAGTTCCCAGCTATGAGGGTGGTCATCGAGGCCGATCCCGCAATAGGATACCATTATCGAAAACTCGAAGAATACACGACCGACGGCAAACTGATCACACAGGCTCTTGCGAGCGATTACCGTTTCACTAATGGCATATTCTTCCCATTCAGGCATGAAGAGTCCAAATGGAATCCAGATGGCGCGCTAAGCAGGCGAGAGGTCCTGGTTGTAAAAAGTGCCGAGTTCAATAAAGAAATCGCGGCAAGCGATTTAGCCGTGAGGATGCCAGCCCAATCAATCGTATATGATGCTACCCGCAGGAAGGTCTTGAGGTCCTCGACCGAGCGCACTGTATCTCTGCAGAACCTTGCGCGCCTTCCGGCCGACATTGAGGCTGACGCCAAACGCGTTGCCCAGACAGCCACGGCAACTGCGACAGAATAGCGGCCTCTGAGGTGGCCGCTCGTGCGGTAGCCTCGTGAGTTATGCGGCGGTCCTGATTTCGGTGCTTCAGTCCGACGCGGCCCCAGCGATCAGACTCTTGATTGCAGCGGGAGTGCTCAAGAAGGCCGCTGACGAGCCATTCGCAGTCGGCGATCATCGAGTTGCGGAGTTGAATTCAATATGTTGCTGGATACTTGATCTAATTGCTGTGCGAGCCAACATTCCCGGCTTGCACAATGCGCGTCGCCGGATTCTGCCGCATTGGCAGCCAAAAGCGTTGAGAAGTGGTGGGCGGAGAACCGAGAGAATGTCATATCCGGTCTTAAGCGATAAAAGAGCTCTTGATAGGCCGCTCTTTCGGAGTGGCTATAGCAGGAGCATGGTATGGCTATCCAGCATCCTCATGCCCCTCCTCGCTGCCTGCTTGGTCGTCCTGGCCGATGGCGGCGGTTTCTCCCGAATGGGAAGGCCATGGCTTGGCTTTGCCCTACTGTTTCTTGTTCCCAGTGGTATCGCCGGTCTAACCCTCCCATTTCTCGGCATCGCACGATTCATTCGTTTCCTAGGTGGTCTTTGCTTAGTGTGCCTTGCGATTGATTGTCTGTGTTGGATGTTGCTCGGCTCAGCTCTCCCCCCCGTTCTCAGGCATGGCATTGTGACTGCCCCTGCCGGCGCGTTGGTGTATTATAGAATATGCCGTAGATTAACCGCGGCGATGGTCGGCTCGATAGCTGGTTGTCTCGGTCTGGCCTCGTTGCTACTGGTTTCGCATTTCGTTGCAGGGTATCCCGCTTTCGGAAGTGGACATCTTGTGTTTTCTCTTGGGAGACGGAGATTAGAAGTGGATGGGCTTACGTTGCTTCTTGGCATTGGCCCGATTATGGGCACCATTGCATCGCTGCCGATATTGCTTTGGCCCAGATACCTGGGGGTTCCGGTGTTCTATGTGCCTGGTCACTGCCCCTGCGGGTATAATTTGACAGGCAACACAAGCGGGTGCTGCCCAGAATGTGGTCGTCGAATTCAAGACGAGTCCGACTCATCGGTCGGCTCAACGCAACGTGGGTGAGGCGGGGTGTTCATCTGTTGCTGAAGGAGCGAACGGAAAGAGCGCCGTAAATGAAAATCACGGTTAGAATAAGAGCCAAGACGAACAGGAGAGAACAGATAAAGTCCTCCAGGAAGTTGAGCCTCTTTCGCTCTCGAAAAGGGTCAAGGAATAGGAAGACCGCCATTGGCATGGCTATGCATCTGGCGAGGTAATCGTAAAAACCTTGCGGAGCAGGACTCAGCGTGTAGATCGCATAACCAAACGCGCATATCCCAAGCCAGAGCTGAATCCGAAGACGCCTCTTGGAACCAGACCTGCTCCTGGAGACAGGAAAGTCCGAGCCGCGGGCGAAGGTTGAAGAATCGCTTGGATTGAACTCTCGGCCACATTCCGGACAACGGGCTTCCGGTAATCCGTCGAGTGCATAATGACACACCTGACAGTACATTGTTGGCCAAGTGGATTGTTTCTCTCTGTGGCGAATCACACTTTTACTGTCTCTTACGCAAGCTTGAGCGTCAAGAGAAAAGGGTGTCGTGATGAATCCCGGTCCTGATGATCGCGACTACAACTCCCGCCACAACCACATCGGCCACCAGTTGTGCCCAAAGTGTGGTTATGATCTGTTTGGTATCAACAGCTCGGTGTGTCCGGAGTGTGGAGAGCATTTCGACCGTGAGAATCTTCTGCGAGTTGGGGGACCTCAGGGACGTTTGCGGCCCGTCCCGTTATGGCAAAGCGTTCTGCTGGACTTGACGAAGGGTTGGGTCGTAATAGTCTGGCTGGGCGGGGTGCTGCTTCCGTCGCGAAAGGCGTGCATGACAGCAGGTATTCTCTTGGTCCCCTCCTACGTCCTGTTCGTTGTACTTCGCGCAGGATTAGCAGCCCAGGTCTTCGTGATCGCGGCGATCTTTGTGTTTTTGGATGCAAAACTGCGTTTGCTGCCCCGGGGGGATTACTTATTGTTCGCGTACTTGGGTGTTCCGCCGATGTTGGCGATTGCGGTGGAGGCGACTCGGGTTTTTCTGCGTTGGGGCAGAAGGTCCGCTTGACCCCCCATCGCCATGGGAACTTATTCTCACTCCGATTTGCACATCGTTGCGCCGGTCGGTAGCTTGGGACGCGTGAAATTGACGTCGTTCAGGCTGTTTTGCCGTACCCGCGGCTTTGAGGGAGGCGTCGTGCTGCCGGTCCGTCGCGATCGCACGACCGGCATGCCCGTGCAGCCCTTCCCGCAGCCGTCGATTGTCAACGTCCCGCTCCAGCAACAGGACGGGCCGCCGGCAATCGCGTGCGTGGAGTTCGGCCAGCAGATCGCTGCCGGCGAGCGGATCGGCCGCGCCAAGACCGCCGACGCCGCCGACGTGCATTCGCCCTTCGCCGGACGGGTCATTGCCATCGGCCGCGTCAATTCCGCCCGAAAGGCCGACCTGCCCGCCGTTCGCATCGAGACCAGCCCGCCAACCGCACCCGAGCCGCCAACTCCGCTGCAGCTGCCGCCCGATATGCCGCCGCCCGCGTTGGACGAGCTCGGGCAAGCCGCCCGCACCGCAGGGCTCACCGACTTTCAGCGGCGTGGCGGCAGTCTCGCACACCTGCTGCAACAGGCGGGCAGCCGCAACATACGACACCTGCTCATCAACACCCTGCCCGCCGAGCCGCTCATGACCGGCGACGCCGTGCAGATCGAAGACAACCTCGACACCATCGCCCGCATGGCCGCATTGCTGGGCCGAGCCATCGGGGCACGGCGGACAACGATTGCCGTCGACGCCTGCGACCGCCGACTCCTTGCATCGCTTCGCAAGCTGTCGCACGGTACGCGCGTACGCGTCTTCCCGGTGCTCAACAAGTACCCGCAGCACATGCCCGTATTGCTCGCCGCGAGCCTGACCAAGCTTGAGACGCCCCCTGGTGCGAGCACACTGGCCGTCGGGGTACTGGTACTCGAAGCACTCTCGCTTGTCGCCCTGGCCGAGGCCCTGCAGTGGCCCGAGCATCCGCCCCGACCGCTGACGCATCGCGTGGTCACCGTCACCGGGCCGGCAGTCATCCGAGCGGGGCACTATCGCATCCCCATCGGCACGAGCTTCGCCAACGTGCTCATGCAGGTGGGCCTGCGGAGCACGGTCAAACGCATCGTCGAAGGCGGCCTCATCACCGGCCGAGCCATCGGCGACTTGAACTGCGTGATAACCAAGCAAACGTCGACCATACTGGTGCTCGACCGTGCCGCCGACCGCGTGCCGACGCCGGGGCCGTGCGTGCGCTGCGGCTGGTGCCAGGAAGACTGCCCGGTCGGCCTCGATCCGCATATGCTGCTGGATCTGGCCGAACGCGGAGAGGCGGCCGCAGCGGCTCGCCTGCATCCCCAGGCTTGCGTCGAGTGCGGATTGTGCAGCTATGTCTGCCCGGCGGAACTGCCATTGGCAGCAGCGGTGAGTCAACTGAAACGCCGTATAACTATGACCGTATAAACATGACCGTATGAGCGCTGAGTCACCGACAACACTGCCCGAACCAGGGATGCTGCGAACTGCCCCGCCGCCTCACGGCCGAGGTCTGCCCGGCATCGTGCCCATCACGGCCACCTTCGCCCTGGCCACGCTGATCGTCGTGGGCTCGGGCCTGGTGCTGTTCGGCTGGTATGCGGTGCGCGTGCTGGCCATCTCCGTAGCCGTCGCTCTGCTGACCGAGTCGGCATTCAACGTGATGAAGGGCCGCAACCGCTCGTGGTCAGAGAATCACGCCCTGCTCATCGGCCTGCTCTTCGGCTGCACGCTGCCGCCGACCGTTTCATGGCGAGTGGTCGTGGCAGGAGCGTTTATCACCGTGCTGGTGGGCGAGGCCCTCTCCGGCGGAATCGGCAACTATCTTTGGCATCCGGTGGCGCTCGGTCGAGTGGCGGTGCAGGTGCTCTTCTACCACGATCTGACCCCGGAGCGTTGGCCAGTGCTGGCGTCGGGGCATCTGCTTTCCGGCAGCCTCGGCCGAGCGAGTGATCTGCCTCCGCTCTGGACCTGGGGCACGCACTGGGCACCGAAAGGCATGGACGCCTGGCTGGTGCAATCGACCGACGACATGCTCCGCGGCGTGCTGCCCAAGGCCGGACCGGACGCGGGCGCCGCAGTGGCCGGCTTCGTTCGCGACCTCGCTCCGCCCTGGATGGACACGCTCACCGGCGTGGCGGGCGGCGGTATCGGCGAGGCCTGCTGCGTGGCCGTCCTCATTGCGGGCTGCCTGCTGCTCTGGCGAGGCTTCCTGCGCGGATCCATGCTGACCACCGCTC
>JBJKSL010000723.1:0-2779 GCA_046704145.1 Phycisphaerae bacterium | reverse complement strand
CTACTCAGACGGCCATAGACAAGGCCGCCGAGAAACTCAAGACCAAGAGCTTCGAGGAGGTCGCCCACCAGATCAGCGAGAACGCCATCACCCGCGAGCAGGGCGGCCTGATGCCGCCGTTCACCCGCCACGATGGCGCGGTGCCGCCGTTCATCCGCGAGAAGGCGTTCGAAATGAAACCGGGCGAGACTTCGCCGCCGCTACGCGAAGGTGCCTACTACCACATCATCCGCCTGGAACGCACCTTCCCCCCCAGCAGCGTAGGCTACGAGAATGTGAATCATGATGCGCTTCGCCAGCGTTTGCTCGACCGCATTATCCAGCAGCGGATCGACGCCCTCGACGCCGAACTCTTCCAGGCTGCCAAGGTCGATATCCGCGACCCCATGCTGGCCCGCCAGTTCCGCGAAAGACACCGCGACCGGTAGCGGCACCTCCAGGTGATACCACGTTCCAACCGTTCATTTGGACGGGCAAGATACCTGTTTCACGTTAGCTCAACAGGGCGTGTCTAACGTGAGCAAGAGTGCGTGTTAGCATGAGCTCAAGAGCGTGTGTTTAACGTGAGCTCACCAGAGCGTGTTTGTCGCTGGGTGCTCTTTGGGCCCCGTTGGGGCCGCGAGAAAATAGCCACGGGTGTAGCAGTTCGCCAGGGCTTGCCCCTTGCGACGCGAAACCCGTGGTAAATTCCAGCGCAATATATTTCTCTTCCTTCCGACAGGGCGGCGAATGCCGCCCTGTCGGAAGGAAGAGAAAACCGCGCAGCGTCCAAAAACGACAGGCACGCGTCTCTCAGTTTACGATGGCCTCGTAGGCTCCCATGTCCGGCGCGCTGTCCCGAGGTACTCCGTCCAGATCCGTCGACCCCATTCCGTCGCACGCCTTGTCGATAACGGGCGACCCCAGCAACGGATGGAAGTCGGAACCAAGCATCGGCGGCCCGATGACCGTCGACGAATCGTAAGAAACCCAGGACGGCACATTCGTGGGATAGCCGAACCAGGCACAACTGCAGTAGATGTTTGCCGGGCCCGCCACGGGATCGCCCAGTTCGCTGTACAGAATCGAACTCGTAATCAGCGTGTTGTAGTAACCATCGACGTTATAGATTTCTGTGGTCTGCGGTGCATGATTGTAGGCAAAGGTGCTGCTGACTACCGCCAAGCTCGAGGACGCCGCACGACAACCCCCGCCATCCAACTCCGCCTGGTTCGCTACACACAAGCACGTGTTCAACAGCACGTAGCTGTTCACGAGGCAAAGGCCTCCACCGGAATCCGCATGATTACCGGTGAAAATGCAGTCCTGGATAATCAGGCTGCTGCACGACGAGGCATACAAGCCTCCGCCGAATCGCATCTCATCCGAATCCCCGTTCGCGTTGCCGCCGCGAATGATGAATCCGTCCATCGCCGCAAACATCAGAGAGTTGCCCGTGACCACGTGCAGACTGTTGTCCAGGCCGGGGCCGCCATCGTCATCGCCCAGCAAATCGCCGGACAAGATCGTCGGGTTGAGCTGCAGGTTGCGATCGCTGAGGTACGACTCCGTACCGTTGAACCCGCCGTACATGACAACACCGTCAACCAACTCGAACGATGCGTTCCGATCGGTCTCGGCCGGCTTGTACGTTCCGCCCGCCACCCAGATTTCGAGAGGAATGATGCCGTACTCACTGCCAATTATCGACAAACTGTCTGAACCAACAGTCCCGACAACTGTGCTGCCGGAACCTTCGGACTGGAGCACGCCCGCGGCTATACGGGCAAAACTCAAAGCATCCTGCAGATTGTTGAACGCCGTCTCCCAACTAAGACCGTTTCCCCCAGGATTGGCTGCCGCGTTGACATACAGCCGGCTGACGCCACACGCATCGCCGATACCGTCGCCGTCCGAATCCATCTGGTCCGAATTGTAGACGGCCCAGCAGTTGTCGCACGCATCGCCATAGTCGTCACCGTCGTAGTTGGCCTGCGTAGGGTTGGCCTTCGACGGACAATTATCCAGCGCATCCGGAACGCCGTCGCCATCCGAGTCGGGGGCCTCCACCTCCTGGCAGTCCGGCGTCCCGTCACCGTCCGAATCCGTATCCGCAATACCGCAGCCGCACGCTCCCGGCGACGTCTTATACGTGTCATTCGGGCAGCCGTCGCACGCGTCGCCCAACCCATCCCCGTCGGAATCGACCTGCGAATCGTTTGCGACGCCTGGACAGTTGTCGACACAGTCGGCCGTGCCGTCACCATCCTCATCAACGTCGGGCACTCCGCAGCCGCACGCACCCGGCTTCAGCTTGTCGGGATCGTCCGGGCATTCATCGTTCGGATCGCGCAGAACGTACGTCTTGCTGTCGTTATCGCTGAAATCCTCGCCTGCCACCCACGTGGTCGCCGGAATCGGCCGACCGCCGTCAACATAGCTGCCGCCAATCGCCACTCGCGTGGTCAGATCGGGCCCCACCGTGACCGTGCTCTCACCGGTCCGCATGTGCAGGACCGTTCGGCGAACCTCGATATCGTTCACGAAGAACTGGATGGTGACCTCGGCCCCGACGCTGCTCTGATTGTCGACCACCACCGTCACCGGCGTGCCATACTCCCCCACCGTCGCGCGCGGCGGTTCTGCCGCGTTGATCCCGCCGTAGGTCGTACTGCCGTCAGTCTCGCCGCCGGTGTCGAGACCATCATCCCGCCCGACGCCGGCACTCTGCTTATCGCCACTCAACGCCGCAGCGTTGTCCGCCAGCGGCAGCGTAGCATCGGGCAAGCCGGCCGTACCG
>JBJKSL010000722.1:0-4560 GCA_046704145.1 Phycisphaerae bacterium | reverse complement strand
GCTCCAAAGGCCACGCCGGACCGGTGGTATACGTGGCACTGGCCGAGGCTGGCTACTTCCCCAAGAGCTGGCTGGCCACGCTCAACGCTGACGGCACGCAGTTGCCCAGCCACTGCGACCAGAATCGCACACCGGGCATCGACATGACCACCGGCTCGCTGGGCCAGGGCTTGTCGTGTGCGTGCGGGCTGGCCATGGCTGCCAGGATGAACAAGGCCAAGCACCGCGTGTTCTGCATCATCGGCGACGGCGAAAGCCATGAGGGCCAGGTGTGGGAGGCGGCCATGTTCGCCGGCCACAACAAGCTCGACAACCTGGTGGCCATCACCGACTACAACAAGCTGCAGATCGACGGCTTCGTCAAGGACATCAACACGCTGGAACCGCTGGTCGAGCGTTGGAAGGCCTTCGGCTGGGAAGTGTTCGAGATGGACGGCCACGACTGGGACGGCATTTACGACACCATCAATAAGGCCATTGCGGTCACCGGTAAGCCGGCCATGATCATCGCCCACACGATCAAGGGCAAGGGCTGCGAGGTGATCGTCAACAAGCCTGAAAGCCACAATATCAAGGTGCCGGATGCCGCGACTCGTGAGAAATACATCAATGCGTTGGATGTGACTGACGTTACACTGCCGTACTGAGCCATGCGGCGAGCCGGGCGGTCCTCCGCCCGTTGATTCACCGGCCCGGGGACGGGCCGGCTCGCCTGAATACATTCGAGAGAATTCAAAAATGCCCGAACTACATGAAATGGAAATGCGTGCGGTCTATGCTCAGACCCTTAACGAACTGATCGAAACAAACCCGAACGTGGTCTGCCTCGAGGCCGACCTGAGCAAAGCGTCGGGCACCAACCCGGCAGTGTTGAAGGCCCATCCCGACAACTTCGTCAATGTCGGTGTGGCCGAGGCCAACATGGTCTGCATCGCCGCCGGCATGGCTCGCGAAGGCAAGATCCCCTTCTGTGCGACCTTCACCTGCTTTGCCACCCGGCGAATCTATGACCAGATCACCATCAGCGTGGCCTACGCCAACAACAACGTAAAGATCGTCGGCACCGCCCCCGGCATCACCGCCGGCCCCAACGGCGGCACGCACATGTGCTTCCAGGACCTGGCCATCATGCGAGCCATGCCCAACATGCACGTGTACAGCCCCTGCGACCCCTACGAGCTGCGTTCCGTCTTGCGGTACATGGCCGAATCCAAGCACCCCACGTACATGCAGTTGGTCCGCGAGAAGGTCAAGCCCATCTTCGACGACAGCTATCGCTTTGCACCGGGCAAGGCCGTGGTCGTTCGCGAAGGCCGCGACGTCACCATCGTCTCTACCGGCTTCATGACGCCATTCGCATTGCAGGCTGTAGAAGAACTCGCCAGCCACGGCGTTAAGGCCGAACTGGTGCACTGCCCGTCGGTCAAGCCGATCGATGCCGAGACGCTCGTGGGCTCGGCCCGCAAGACCGGCGCCGTGGTCACCGTCGAAACGCAGAATATCATCGGCGGCCTGGGCGGAGCGGTCTGCGAAGTGCTTTCCGAGCAGTGCCCGACACCGACCAAGCGTCTGGGTATCCCCGACCGCTTCGGTGAGGTCGCGACCGCTGACTACCTCTTCGAGAAGCACGGCTTCGGCACCAGCCACATCGTCAAGGCCTGTCGGCAGATGGCGGAGAAGAAGTAATTTGTAGTTCGTAACTCGTAGTTTGTAGTTTGGCGGCTTGCAGGTGGCGCTTCACACTGCAACCCCAAACTACAAACCACGAACTCCCAAAATACATCAGATACAGGACAAACAACCATGAAAATGGCAATAGGATCGACACGCGCCGGCCTGACCCTCAAGGATGAACTCATCAAGTTCCTGGAAGGCCTCGGCCATGAGGTTGACGACCTGGGCATGAAGGTTGACGGTGACTTCGTACCTTACTACGAGTCCGCCGCTCGCGTGGCAAAGGCGGTGAGCGAGGGCAAATACGCCCGCGGAATCGCTATCTGCGGCACCGGTGCCGGCAGCGTGATCGTGGCCAACAAGTTCAAGAACGTCTACGCCGTCCACGCCAGCAGCGAGTACGAAGGCCGGCGAGCCACCATCATCAACGGCGCCAATGTGCTCGTTCTGGGCGAGTGGGTTACCCCCCCTCAGCACTCCAAGGAAATCGTGCGCAACTGGCTGGAAGCCACCTTCGGCGAGGGATTCGAGCCCGAATGGGTGAAGTTCCTGGCCGACGGCTGCGAGCAGGTAAAGAAAATCGAGGCGCAAAACCTTCGATGAACCACATCATCATCTTTACGGCAATAGCCTGCCTGGGACTGCTCGTACAGTCCTTCGCAGGCTTTGCCGGTTCACTAACTGCAGTTCCACTGTTTGCGCTGGCCTTCAACGATGTGAGGGAGGCCGTGCCGGCTTACACCCTGGTCATGCTGGTGATCGACGGCTGGCTGGTGTTTGAGGCCCGCCGCCACATTGAGTGGCACCGCGTCGGCAGCCTGATGCTTGGCGGAGCGATCGCCACGCCTGCCGGGGCCCTTTGCCTGAAGTATATGCCCAGTCACATACTGGGCCTGCTCATCAGTATCGTGACCCTCGTGTTTGCCGTGCTGTTCCTGATGAAGGTCAAGATCCAACTGAACGAGACCCGCCGCACCAAGCTGGGCATCGGTCTTATGAGCGGCTTCCTCGGCGGCAGCATCGCCGAGTCCGGGCCGCCCGTGGTGATCTACGGCCTCGCTCGCGAGTGGGACAAGAATACGTTCCGCACGACGCTGCTGACGTACTTCATGTGCCTGTGCGTCATCGCGATTCCCTCGTATTGGAAGCTGGGCATGCTCTCGGGCGGCAACTGGTCCACCTTCGCGGTAGCGATCGTTCCATGTATCCTCGCCGCGAACCTCGGCGTGGTTTTCAAGAACCGCGTAAGCGAAGCGACCTTCCGCAAGGCCGTCCTGGCCGTCATCATCATGGTCAGCATGATCGGCATAGGCCGTTCCGCCTTGCACATGTTCAGCTAGGGCATGCGCCGTTTTGTGTAGCTGTAGGGACGGCTCTTCTGTGTTTGTGGGGTTGTCCCAGACGCTACACGCATTCGTGAATTGCTCTAAGACTAAGACCCCTCCCGCTTTCCTGCCGCCGATCTGCTGTTCGAGTGACCACAGGGTTGCGAACCCAACGGTTGTCGGCGAGCATCCAGTCGGCGGCGGGAAGCGACACTGGCTTCGCTTGGCGAGAATGCCTTCACCTCTGCGACGCGATCACCGCTCCCATCCCCCCCATCGATGCGACCGCCGCGAAAGATACCACCTGCGTGGAGATCCCCGCGCCGTATGACGCTCGACAAAAAGCCACCGGCATTCAAGAACGGCCGAAAACGACGAAGGCGGGCTTCTAATGCAACCCAAAGCCTGCCCTGAAATCACAAAGAATTGAACGGAGAGGGCGGGATTCGAACCCGCGATACGGCGTTACCACCGTATGCCGGTTTAGCAAACCGGGCGGAATCGCAAGAAACCCCAACAAATCAATCGTTTTCTGATGACCTGTCACCAGTAGAGGCACCAGTAGGCGGTGAGACTGCCCCCGCGGACCCCGAGCTGTTGCAGCTCGTGAACGCATGGCCCGAGCTGCCGGCGGCGATCCGGGCGGGCATCCTGGCAATGGTGGCCGCGGCCAGCCCGAAAGCGGGCGAGCGGTGAGCCCGCCCGAGTGTCTACGTCTACGAAACCCCGCCACGCCCCCGAGAACGGGGGTTCCGTAGACGCCTATAAGAGCCGAGGGGTAAGGGGGTCAAAATCTCTGGGGCTTTTCTGTCGCGAAGAACGCGACTTGGTGTTGCAGGTTTTTTCACGGGTTTTGAGTCGTAGCAAGCTTGGCAGCACGGGCAGGGTATAGGGGGGTCGAAATCTGGAGAGTTGGACAGCGCGGGGACCGTTGCCCCAGGCACACGCGCGCGGCCGCGAAATTGAGGCAATTGGGGTATACTGAAGGAACGCGGGTAGCCGGCTGATCCCCGGCGAACGATCCCGGCGGCGGTGCTTTTCACCTATCGGCACCCCGCCCGGATCGACCCGAAAGATGGGTGAACCATGTCCGATGTGCATACGCTCGTAAAGCTGGCTCACACCTTGGGTTTCCTGGCTGTCGCCCTGGAGTCATACGAAGATGTAGACGAAGACGCATCGTGGATGGAAGCCGGCCAAAACCCGTTCGACAACCCGCCGGCGAGAGGGGCGAGCTATGCAATAGAGAATGTGCGGCACGTCATGCGTGTGATAGGCGAAGCGCAGAAACTTGCCGACACACTGGCCTCTGGTGGCACAATTCATGACGTGAAAGTGGCTCTTGCTTTGGCGTGGAACGAGATTGGGCAGGCCGACGCACCAGCCGAATTCGCCATGCTGAACGGCGACGACGATGAAGCGATTACTTGCGCCCGTGATGGACTATCACGCGCTTTTTTGCGGTGCGGTGACTCATTGAAACTGCTGGCGGCCAAAGTGGAGGTGTTGGCAAGTGATGCATCACGACAGGCGCAGGCCGTCGATGATGCCCCATATTACC
>JBJKSL010000721.1:0-4291 GCA_046704145.1 Phycisphaerae bacterium | reverse complement strand
GTCTGCAGGACCGCGCCGTCATCCCCGTCGGCGGCGTCGAGCCTATCCCCGTCAACGTGCGGGTGATCGCAGCCACCCACCGCAACCTCGAAGAAATGGTCCGCCGTGGCGAGTTCCGCGAGGATCTCTACTTCCGCCTGAAGGTCGTACGACTCGACGTGCCCCCCCTGCGCGAGCGAATGACCGACGTCGCCCTCCTCGCCAGGCACTTCCTGCTCCGCCTGTGTGCCCTGTATGAGGAGCCCGCCAAGCAGCTCGACCCCACCGCCATCGACGCCCTGCTGGCCTACGACTGGCCCGGCAACGTCCGCGAGCTGGCCAACGCCGTTGAGTACGCTTACGTCCTCTCGCAAGGCAACACCCTGACCGCCTCCGACCTCCCCGAAGAAGTCCGGGCCGCCATGGTCCACCGGCACATTGCCGCCAACGATCAGATCATCCCACTGGAAACCGCCGAGCGTGCCCTCATCGTTCGCGCTCTGACCGCCACCCGCGGCAACCAGGCCCAGGCCGCCCACCTCCTCCAGATCGAACGCCGCAGACTCTACCGCAAGGTACGCCAGTACGGCCTGGAATCATTCACCGTACGCCGCATCTCCCCGCACGAGCAATCTGCCTGATCCGTTCGCAACCTGACGCCCCCAAAGCCCATGGCAGGCATGCCGTGGGATCCTCTCGTCCCCGGAACCCCACGCCCCGATTTTCTGGATATCGTTGTCCGCTGCCACCCCTTCCCACGCACCGCCCCCAGTACCACAACGGCACTTGGTGCCACATTGGAACTGCAACGCGCAACTTCTCCGCAACACGCGACCTGCAGCACGCAACCGTAGCCCCGAAGTACCATAACGGTACTTCCCTTCCAGAGACGCATATTTGTCCAGATAATTCGTACCGACCGCAACAGCTTTAAGCCACGCCATTTCCATCAAATCCTCAGCCTTCCTCGGCGTTGGCACACGGCCTGCCCTTTGGAGAAGTCGGTGGCCGCCAACACGCGGCAATGCCAAAAACCCGCGGAGATGCTGTGTCTACGCGCCAAGCTTCGAGCTCGCGCAGGCTGCCGCACTCCCCTTATGGAAGCGGAAAAAGCAATGGAAGTCCTTGTCGTCATACTCGCTGGAAGCGTACATGTGGCACTCGCCCGCGCTGCCGTCCGCCAACGTTGGACGGTGCTCGCCCTGGACAACGCCGTGGAAGCCATGCGCGAAATCCGCGATCGCTGTCCACGCCTGGTCGTGCTGCAGGTTTCGATATTCAACAACGAACCGCTCAGGCTTATCCGCATGCTCCGGCACAGCTCACAGCAGGTGTTGCTCGTGGCAGTGGCCAAGGA
The DNA here is from genome assembly GCA_046704145.1 of Phycisphaerae bacterium. Lineage (GTDB taxonomy): Bacteria > Planctomycetota > Phycisphaerae > UBA1845 > PWPN01 > JACQVT01. The sequence continues at coordinate 2,955 of JBJKSL010000721.1, read as the reverse complement.
TCACCGCGCCCAGCTTGAACGCATGGTCCGCGATGCCGGCGCCAGCTGCTACCTGCCCAGCGCCGAGGAAGAGGAGCCCCTCATCCAGGCCGTCAACAGCATGCTCGAGTATACGCCAGTACCCGCAGGAGCAGACGAAGCGTCATCGATGCTGGTCAGCTTCGATCCGCAACCGCCCTTCGCAGGACACGGCAAGAGAGGAGCCCACCGCTAAACCGGAGGGTCGTGCGCCGCAGTGGCCAGACGCAACGCACGAGAGAAGCCAACTGGCCGGCGGTCGGACTCGCCAACACCGACGCGAGAGAGAGCCGTCCGCTGAACAATCGAGGAGAGTCGAAATGCAAACCGCAAACATCGTGCCCGTCAACGGCACGAAACGTCACCGAGTGGAACTCTCGGATTCGTTCGAGTTCCCCAGTAGCCGCATGAACTCGCTCGGCACGCATCCGCAGCGCTTTCTGACCGCCCTCTTCCGCGAGCCGCTGGAATACATCGACCACGAACTCTTCGCAAAACCCTCCGCCGAAACCCTCATCTTCGGCGAGTCGGCAGAACTCATCCCCGGCGAAGCTCGCTTTACCGGCATCGGTGACGATGGCGGCTGCGACCTCACCAGCCTGACCGCCAACGAACCGCCCACCGCAGGCCAGGAAATGCTGCTCTTCCAACGCTTCAACTACGCCCGCCGCCAACTCGCCGAGTTGAGCTGCGACGCCATCAACCAGGACCTGCCCGCCGACTCCCTGCGACTCTTGCTCGCATGGGGCCACCGCGTGGTCACCATTCGGGAACTGCTCACCCGCATTTCCCTGCCGCTCGTGCCGGCCATGGCCAAGCAAACCCGCTTTCAGAATCTCGATCACAACGATTTGATCAGCGAAGGCAACTGCGCCCTCCTGCGGGCCATCATGACCTTCGACTGCTCGCGCGGCTACCGGTTCAGCACCTACGCCTGCCGCGCCATCATCAAGAGCTTCGCCCGCGTCATCCTGCGCACGGCCAGGTACCGCAACCGCTTCCCCGTCGAGTACGATCCCGAACTGCAGAAGGACGACGTCGTCGATACACGCCGCGAGGAACAGTACGCGGCCTGCGTCGACGAACTACAACTCATGCTCGCCCGAAACCGCGCCCTGCTGACCGACGTCGAACAGACCGTCATCCGCGAGCGCTTCGCTCTGGACGCCCGTGACCCATTCAACTCGCCCAAAACCCTCGACGAAATCGGTGAAATGATCGGCGTCACCAAGGAACGCGTTCGCCAGATCCAGAACAAGGCTCTACAGAAGCTGCGACACGATATCGAGAAGAACTACCTGGCGGCCTAACGGCTGTTCGCACAAACAAGGGCGAATGCCCTAACGCGCCGGCTGCGAGTCCGCCGTGAGCGCGTGCGCCGGCTTGCGAGCCTCTCCCTCGATCAGGATGTTCGCAAAACTGGCGTAGTCGTCGAACGAGCCCAGCGCGATAGCCCCCCACTCGTAGGTCTTGTCCGTCATCTCGAAGTAAGGCTTGGCAGTCTTCTGGTCGAATGCATCCACATAGACCTGAATCCGCCCCGTGTCGGCATCGCGCAGCACGTCCACCTTGTGCCAGCGCGTGTCAGTGAAGATCGGCTTCGGGTTGAAATTGTCCGCCGTCAGCCGGCGACGAGTCTGCCCGTCCACCCGCACGATTGTGTTGTGCGACGCATCAGACAGACCCGACAAATGCACGTAGTAGAGATGCGTATCGTCCTGCCGCCCGAAGATTATGCACGCATCACGCGCAGGCACCTCCACCGGCCGATCCACGCGAACAAAACACGACAGCGAAAACGTGCGAAACTCGTACTGCCTGTAAATCGCGTATTCCTGCGGCCGACCCACCCCCGCCAACGCGGGCCGCACCGGCGGCTTGCTCATCTGCAGGTAACGCCGCCCGCCCTCATCAGCGACCTTCCACAACGCAGGAGTCCGAGCCAGCCAGTCCTCACCATCCGACAAACGAAACGTCTCTTCAACGCGAACGTGCAGCCCTTCCTCCTCCGCACGCCCCGCCGGACCAGCCGGCCCAGCCGCAAACTCATTGCATCCACCCAAACACGCCACAATCAAGAAATGCACGCTCGCCATCGCCCTCAATGCCGGGGGCAAGTGCGCCCGCACTCTGCTCTGGCTAACAGCTAACAGCTGACAGCTAATAGCTTTTTTCACTCCGCAATCCCCAGATCCGTCTTCGTCAGCAACGACTCGAACACATACCCCGCCCCTTCGATGTTCTCCCGAGCACCTTCCTGCCGATCGATGACTGCCACAATCTTCTCGACCTTCGCCCCCAACTGGGTGATGACCTTGGCCGCCTCGAGCACCTGCCCGCCCGTCGTCGCGATATCTTCCACCAGCAACACGGTGTCGCCGGCCTCGATCTTGCCTTCGTACATCTTCTGCGTCCCGTAGTCCTTCTTCGCATTGCGGATGATCGCGAACGGCAGACCGCTCGCCATCGAAGCCGACGCGGCCAGCGCCACCCCGCCCAGCTCCGCCCCGGCAATACGCGTGGTCGCCGACGTCGCCCGAGCCGCAAACCGCTGCCCCAACTCGGCCAGAATCGCCGGCTGACACTCAAACAGGTACTTGTCCAGGTAGTATTTGCTCTTGCGGCCCGATCGCAGTGTGAACTCACCCCGCAGCAGGGCCGCCGACTCTATCGCCTTGAACAGCTCCGAATCATTCATCACGCACTTCTCCAAGCTGCAATACACAACCGACTTCGCGCCGGCCTATCTGACCGGCATATCTGTGCCACCGGCGTCTTACCGGTCAGAGTCCGGTGTGCGACCGGCATCTTGCCGGTCGGACTCCAGTGTGGGACCGGCATCTTGCCGGTCTATTCACATCTCTCCTTGTCCCCCACCTCGCGCGTACGGCATCTTCGCCCGCAGGCTCACCAGCCCATCCCGCAGAAACATCTCCG
>JBJKSL010000720.1:0-6088 GCA_046704145.1 Phycisphaerae bacterium | reverse complement strand
ATGTCCGCGAGGTTCACAATTCGCCCCTGGCCGGCCTGCCGCATGATCGGCGCCGCTGCCCGCGCCAGCATGGCCGGGGCAAACGCATTCACCTGGAACATCCGCGAGAAGTGCTCGTCGCTCCAGTTCTCCACCGCGGCCGCCTCGAACAGCGAGGCATTGTTGACCAGGATGTCCAGCCGGCCGAGTTGGGACACCGCCTCAGCGACCAGCCGATCCGGAACCGCCGGGTCCGCCAGGTCCCCCGGCACGAGCACCGCCCGCCGCCCCATGGCCTGGATTTGCTCCGCGATGCCGCGAGCCTCCGCCGCGGATGCACGAAAGTGCACGGCCACGTCACAGCCGGCGGCCGCCAGTTCCAAAGCGATCGCACGACCCACCCGCCGTGCCGCCCCGGTCACCAAAGCTGTTCTTCCCGCTACGTCCATAGGGCCACCACCGCCATGTTATACCCATCCGGGCACTGTTGTGCGCGGCGTCGAGGCACAAGCCTGAGCCCAATTGACTACTCTGGCCGCCCCGACGCCCGATTTTGAGACATTTCAACAGCGTAAGCCATTACAAAACATGATCCTGCAGCCGCGCGGCCACCTCAACTGCATCTATTCTCAGACCAGCCTCTAACATTTTGGCTCTACAATCGTCTTAAATAGGCAGAGGCCAGCCTATCGGCCCTGCCAAAATTGGCGCGATATTACAGCGTATCTATCTGAGTTTATTGGACCTGTGGGCGCATAATAGTCGATGGAGTCAAGGTAGACAGCCCGAGACCCCGAGGGGTATACTTTCTTGTACCCGCAAGGGATTCTGGGGTTGCCTGACGGACGAAAACATTCCCGCATGGCTTCGCGGGTTCCTTACCAGCAACATGGAAGGCAAAGGGAGCAGGATTTCGTTGAGAGCAAAACGGTCGCTAGCTATTCTGACCTTAGCCTGCCTGAGCGGCCTCGGCCTGATCGCCGGCTGTCCGGCGGCCGATGGCAGCGGAGCCAAAACCCCGGTCCTGGGCCTAACCGCCCGCATGACCGACGGGCCCGTCGCCTCTGTGCCCGCCAATAACGAGGCCTTGGTCAACCAGGTCCTTAAGCTGGTCAACGAACGGCGAGCCCTCATCGGCCTCAACGAACTCACCCTCAACCCCGTGCTCACCAGCATGGCTGAGAATTACGCCACCGACATGATCGAGCAGGGCTTCTTCGCCCACGAGAGCCCCGACGGCGAAGGCCCCGGCGAGCGAGCCTACAAGGCCGGCTACGTCTTCCTGGAGATGGGCGAAAACCTCGCCGCCGGCCAGGAAACCGCCGAACAGGTCGTCGCCGAGTGGATGGCCTCCCCCGAGCACCGCGACATGATGCTCGGTATGCAGTGGCGAGAGATTGGCATCGGTATCCGCCTCGGTGGCGAGTACAACGTCTACTGGGTGCTCGAGTTCGGCAACCCCCCTTGATCGCCCTTACTCCTTGACACTGCCCTAAAGCGCTTTACAATCCGCCCGACATGATTTCCACACTAAGAGCATGGAGTTGGCTTGTCTGCGCGATCTGTTGCGCTGTGGCGACCGGCTGCCGTTCGACCGGCCCAACGCAAATGCCGACCGAGAAGGAGCGGCTCGCCATGCTCGACTTGATGCTGCCCCAACGCATCAAGATCGAACCCTTCACCAAGATCAAGAGCTTCAACGAGGACCAGGTCCCCGACGGCGTCCTGGCCGTGGTGCGGGCCTTCGATAAGTTCGGCGATCCGGTCAAAGCCGTGGGCCTGTGGTACTTCGAACTGTGGACCTACGTGCCGGCCTCCGGCGACCCCAAGGGCGAACGCCTGGCCTACTGGGAACGCAACATCAGCACCGCCGAAGAGGTCCGCCTCTACTGGACGCGGGCCCAGATGTTCGAATTCCAACTTGCCTGGACCGCCGGCGTGGAGAACATCCAGCCCGGCCGCAAACTCGTCCTCACCGCGACCTATCGAGCCCCGTGGGACGAAACCTTCCAGGACCAATACATACTCGAGTTCCAGTTGCCGCCCGGCGTGATGCAGCCTCCGGTCCTCGAGAGGTCGGCATCGCCCTCGGGCACAACCTCACCGGCACAGTGACGAGAAGGCACGGCGACGTGAAGGCACAATGATATGAAGGAGCATGTCATGCGGACCTCTCATGTGAAGCGATGGGCGATTATGGCAGCAGTGGCAGCGGTGGCCGTGGTTTGCGGCTGCAGCAAGCTGACCTACGACAACTGGCAGACCGTCCAGGTCGGCTCGGCCTCCCAAGACGTGGTCAAGGCCACCCTCGGCGATCCCTGGAAGACCGTCGACAACACCTGGGTCTATAATGACCCGGATCGCGGCGTGACGGCCATGATCAAGTTCAAGGACGACAAGGTCGTCGGCAAGGAATGGTCCGACGGCAAACGAGGCCTGGAAACCGTCGGTGAGCAACCCACCGAACCCGGCCAAAGCGAAGAAATCCACATTAAGCAGATAAAGTAGTTTGGCTTCACCCTATCGATTTCTGGCCGTCGATCTTGACGGCACGCTCCTGAATTCCAGCGGCAAGCTGTCCGCAGGGAATCGGGCTGCGCTGCACCGCGCTCATCAGGCCGGCATAACGGTCTGTCTCTGTACGGGCAGGAACCCGACTGAGTCGGGCCCCGTAATCGAAGCGCTGGGCTTGGATCTTTCCGCCGGCGTCTTCGTGTTCGGGGCCGTAGTCAAGGATCTCCAGACCAACGCGACCATTTTCCGAAACGCCATGTCCGCGGAACTGGCCGATCGCCTGATCGCGCATCTGGCCTCTCGCGGCCATCCCATCCTGGCCCTGTACGACCCCGGCGAGGCCGATTGCGACTACGTCCTGGTCGAGGGGCGCGAGAACCGGGAAGCCTACGAGCGTTGGCTGGCTTACGCCCCCGCCCGCACCCAACGGCTAACCAAGTGGGAACCGCGGGCCTGTACCCCCCTTCGGATCGGGGTGATCGAACGCCCCGATCGCATCGAGCAGACTCTGGCCGACCTCAGGGCCGAGTTCAGTCCCGACGAGGCCAAGATAAACTCCATCTATGCACCCAACTATGGGTTGCATGTAGTCGAATGCTTCGCCTCCCAGGTGAACAAGTGGCACGGAATCATGCAGTTAGCCGGCCGAATGGGCCTGTTTCCGGCCGAAATCGCCACCATCGGCGATGACGTCAACGACATCGAGATGATCGCTCAGGCGGGCCTGGGCGTGGCTATGGGCAATGCTATCCCCGCAGTGAAACAGGCCGCCAAAGCCCACGTGCCCGACCACGACCATGATGGTGTCGCGGTGCTCGTACACAGGCTGCTGGACGAGCAGGCCTCGTCGTTTCAGCAAAAAGCTTCTGCTGGCCGATGACTCTCTCGTCGAGTGCAACGGTCAATCTTAAGGCGTCAACGTAAGGCACCGATTTTCCGGCAAATATATGGTCTTTAAGGCCAGCGTCGGGTAAATGCACCCGTTGCTTTCAAGTTCGTTGGCGCTTAAAGTTATATGAAAAGTGTGCCCGAAACTGCTGAATTTCCTCCTTTACAGGCAGTCCGGGACTCCGCCGCCAGCCATCTGAGGGAGGTGGACAGGTGCTGATTCACGTGGTTCCCCAGTCCAGTGCAGGCATAAGAACGGAGCAGGAGTGGATGGGCTCAGCCATCAGGATCCAGGCCCGCCGCCATTGGATCGTACGCACCGCGGCGATGCTCATCGTTTCGGCTTGCGCGCTGCTGCTTCTGGTCTTCGCCCAACGAGATAGGGCAACCCGCGGCGATTTAATGCGTTCCATGCAAACCACGGCAACAGCTCTACAGGCTCAGGCCAACGAGTTGGGCCAGCTTCCCGCCCAATTACCCGACGTGCCAAGCCGGGTTGCCATCGCTTACGCTTCGGATCTGGTCCGTGAGTACGCCCATGTCGCCACGGGACCCGTCATTGTCGCCAGCGGTCCCCGAACGCGGCTCATCCTGCAAAGCGACGGCTGCCCCGTGATCCTCTACGAGCACGGCAAGGTCACCACGGCATGGTGGAGCCGGGCCAAGCTGCTCGGCGAATGGATAGACCAGGAGCAGCACATAAAGGCCTGGGATCAGCAGCGTAAAATGTCCGCCCCCAGACTGCCGTAGAGCCCGGAATCTCCACCTGCACCCCCGCGCGTCGATTCTCGGACTGACGTTGGACATTGGCAACAGCCGAGAACCGCCACCTTTCGCCCCTACCGCCTCCGGATTGTCGGTCGCACTCTGACCAGGGCCTCTCGTGCGCTGAAATACCTGTCAAAAACTCTCTTTGGTAGCACTCTTTCACAACCGGAAGCGTGCCGTAGCGTATTATTGGATGTGGGGGCGAAGAGCAGTTTTCATCTGGCCGAGGTGGGTGAAAACCAACGGCTTCGGCCAAGCGCCAGCGCAGGTTTTCGGGCCGAGAGAACTGGTTGGATCTGCGAATTCAGGAGAGCGGCGGCTCCGGCCCAACTTTTCTGAAAGACTTTGAAATTACGCCAGAAATCGATTGAAAATCTGGACGGCCCCAACCGAAGAGATATAATGGATTGACGCTGACCGAGCGTCGGCAGACCGAAAAGTCCGATCACGTTCCGGTGATCGATTATTAAGCTTCCACTCGCTGCGGCACCCTTGACCGCGCCAATACTTACAGGGTGCCGCACGCCTTTTTTACGGACCCTGTCGTCCTGTTGAATCTTTAGATCGCTGAAGAAATTCACAACCTGCTAGTCGCCGAAGCCAGCGGGGCGCGCCTCATGCCAGGCCCAGGCCGACCGAACGATATCGTCGATGTCCGTCCACTTGGCCTTCCAGCCGAGATCGGCCAGCGCTTTGGCCGCATCTGCCACCAGCGTCGGCGGATCTCCCGCACGTCGCGGAGACTCGCTCACCGGAATGGGGCGCGAGGTCACTCGCTCCGCAGCCTGGATCACCTCGCGCACGCTGTAGCCGTGGCCGGTGCCCAGGTTGCAGGCGTTGAAGGTGCCAGGATGGATCGCCTCGATCGCAAGACGATGAGCGCTGGCCAGATCCTCGACATGAATGTAATCGCGAATGCACGTGCCGTCGGGCGTCGGATAGTCCGTGCCGAAGACCTTGATCTCCGCCTGCCTACCTGCCGCCGCAAACAACACCAGCGGAATCAGGTGCGTCTCCGGATCGTGATCTTCACCAATGGAGGCGTCGGCCGCAGCCCCACAAGCATTGAAATATCGCAACGCACAAGCCCCCAGGCCCCAGGCATGTGCGGAGTCCTGCAGCATCCACTCTACCGCCAGCTTGCTGCGTCCATATGGGTTGATAGGCTGCTGCCGGATATCCTCGGTGATGGGCACTCTTTCAGGCACGCCGTAGGTCGCGCAGGTCGAACTGAAGACCAGCCGCTTGATGTCGGCCTCCTTCATGACCTCCAGTAGTTGGAGCGTATTCGCGGTGTTGTTGCGATAATACGCCAGCGGCTCCGTCACCGAGACGCCCACATACGCCGAAGCGGCAAAATGCATGACCGCGTCGAACTGCCCCTTGGCCAGCACTTTCGACAACAGCGGCCGATCCGACAACTCGCCCTGCACGAACTCGGCCTTTTCGTGCACGGCCGAGCGATGTCCTTCAGACAGATTATCGAACACCACGACCTTGTGGCCGTGCCCGCATAGTTCGCGAACGCAATGAGAACCAACATAACCGGCCCCGCCGGTGACGAATACTCGCATGATGTCTTCCCGTTGATAAAAGTTACAGTGGCACTAGGCCGACGCCTTCAGTCTGCAACAACATCCGACAACGCCGATATGCTGAGCACCGTGCTGAGCATCACGAACACTTGATTACGATTCACCCGAATACCGTCACGACAAGATTCGGCAACGTACTGCTCGCGAGTGGCATGCCCCTCCGCAACATTGTGCACGTCAGCCTGCTCGAGCCATATACCACGATCGTCGAACGACGTCAGCTTACCAAGGTAAACGAGCGAACTGGCCGTATCCAATACGACCTCGCGACCGACCAGTGCATCCAGGCCCTCAGCCAACTCTGATACCCTCCGCAAGTACCCTCCGCGAGAGCGCGTTCCCTA
>JBJKSL010000719.1:0-4465 GCA_046704145.1 Phycisphaerae bacterium | reverse complement strand
GTCATCCTGCCCAACGCGGATCGGCTGATCGCTGCGGGCATTTTCGTGTCCATCCGCCGCACGGTCGAGAACAGCCCTCTTCAAGTGGACGGCAAGCCTCAGCAGGTGACCGTCAGCCTTGGGGCGGCCATTCTCTCGCAGCCGAACCTCAATTACTCCGCACACATGCTGGTCGAAGCCGCGGCCCAGCAGCTCCATCGCTCGCAGAGCAAGGGGCACAACTGCTGCAGCATGGTCCAGTTGCCGAAGACCCCCGCCGCCAATCTTGTGGGCGGTCGATAGTCATTACCGAGCTTCGTGCTGTACAATGCACCTCGCTGTGCGTGGGCAAAGAAAGAGTGCGTGCCCACAGATCACACAGATAACATAGATAAAGAAGAACCTTTTCTATCTGTGTTCATCTGTGTAATCTGTGGGCAGTTTTCTTGTACCTGCGCTTCAAGGGGTTGTCTGATGCTGGAGCGAATATCGCGTCGGGAGTTGGTGGCGGGTTCGGTTGCGGGGCTGGCTTTCGGCGGTGTCGCGCGCCGGGCCCATGCGGAGGAACGGCCGATTCCGCCGGAGTTGGTGGCCGGCAAGGCAGCGTGCAAGTTCCAGTTGGGCCTGGTGACCTACAACATCGCCAAGGACTGGGATCTACCCACTCTCATCAATCGCGCGAAAACGCTCGGGCTGGCCGCGGTGGAGTTACGGACGACGCACAAGCACGGCGTCGAGATCAGCCTGACTAAAGCCGAGCGACAGGCGGTCAGGAAGCGCTTTGCCGATTCGGGCCTCGTGCTGTGGACGCTGGGCAGCGCGTGTGAGTATCACTCGCCGGACCCGGCGGTGGTGGCCGAGAACACAGAGCTGACGAAGCAGTTCATTCAGTTGGCGGTTGACGTCGGGGCCAAGTGCGTGAAGGTGCGGCCGAACGGTCTGCCGGCGAATGTCAGCGAGGGGAAGACCCTCGAACTGATCGGCCGCTCACTGCACACCGTCGGCGAGGCAGCCGCGGCCGCGGGCGTCCAGATCTGCTGCGAGATGCACGGCCCGAGCACGCAGGAACCCCGGCGAATGCGGCGGATCATGGAACTGACCGATCACCCTGCCGTCGGCGTGACCTGGAACAGCAATCCCGTAGACGTGAAGAACGGCAGCATCCGCGAATCCTTCCAGATGATGCAGCCGTGGATCCGCAGCGTGCACATCAACGAACTCACCAACAGTTATCCCTGGCGAGAGTTGTTTATGCATCTGCGCGGCATCGGCTATGACCGCTATACCATGGTCGAGATCCAGGGCTTGCAGACGAAGAATCCGAATCCCAAGGACGAGATGCGCTTGCTGGGATATTACAGGGCCCTGTGGGAAGACATGTCACGAAGCTCAGCCGCTTGAGCTCCCTGGGTCACATGGCACAGATCAGTACGGCCAAGTATGTCCCTGGCCAGCCGACATCGTAGACTATCGTCAAGAAGTCGTCGGACGCGCGCGTCCAAGCCATGTTCCGCTCGCGTTCGGAGGCGTAAGAGGCCGACATGCTCAGCACATGGTTGTGTGCCGGGGTGGTTTCGAGTTGGCGCAAGGCGGCAAACTGCGAAGTGGTCAGGGCCGCTGGTCTGGCTCGCATGAGCTTCGCGTTATCGGCCGTGCTGGATGCCTCTGCAGCAAACGCCCACGCGGGGGCGAGCAAAATCGCCGCTGCCAGTATTGCCAGGGTTGTTTTACGCATGTGCCGTGTCTCCTCGTCCCTGCTTTCCCCGCCGACCGACGCCGCCGGTATTCTATTGAGCCGCCGGAGCACTCTCCGTTGGCGGTGCGACCACGATCATCATGGCCCGCTTTCCAAGCTCCCAGGCGGCCTCGAACTGCGTCAGCTCACTCGACTGTAGCGGTTCAGCCGCCGCAGGGTCAAGATAATAGACTATATCGGCCGGAGGATCGGCTGAATTCTTGGAAATGCCGGTTACAACCACAGCATGATTGAACTTTTGGTCGGCACCATGCTCGTTGATGATGCAGATAACCGGGTAGCCCCGCCGTTCCAGCCAGAAACCCAGGCCCAGTGGCGGTCTTCCGTCAGCCTCGCCGGTCAGCGTGACCAAGTAGAGGCCTCGCTCCTCCAGATACTTCTTCACGTCGGCCACGCTGTTCTCTTGTAGGCCCTGGGCTTTCATCTCGGCCCGGACGGCCGGCTCGGCGAACTCGTGCTTGTCGACCAAGTAGTTGGCCGCCATGCTCACGCTCGCCACGAGGCATGCCGTCGGGCCGCTCGCGGTTTCGTAGGGCACGGCCAGCGTCCCCGGCGGATAGGTGACGAACTTACGCTGCGGGCCCTGGCACCCGGCAAGCCAAGGAGAGGCCATCATCACACCGACCATCAGAACTGCACTGGATCGTCGCACGAAAGAACCTCCTGCGGCCGGTATTGTAACGCCGAACCGCGGAAGGCCAACGGGTACGGGGCGGCTCACGCTGCTGCGGTTTCGAGACAGAGGCTATAGAGGTTGCGCGCGATCTCCGGGACCGACTCGGCGGAACGCTCGAGCAACGAATAGAGCGTCTCGGCACGGGCGGCAGGCTCCATGGCGTCGAAGCGTTCGACGAACGACTTGGTCAGGCGTTCCTCGAGTTCACGGCTTCTGGTTTCGTCCATGAGAGCTTCAAAGCCGTCGCGGTCTTCGCCTGCCATTTTCACAAGGATTTGCACGTGCGGATCGCTGCCGAAGCACTCTGCCACCGTGCGCACCAGCAGTTTCTCGTAATCGGTGGCACGGCCGCTGGACACGCCCATTTCGCGGGCGATGCGCCGCAGGGGCGTCCGCTCGCGATCGTCCTGTACGAGCAGGCGTTCCCGCGCGACGCGGTCCATGATTTCGCAGGGGTTGCGGTACCGCCAGCGTTGGCCCCGCAGTTGGATCATGGCTCGATCGACGGCCACACGGTAGCGGCGATGGATGGCATGGCGGATGGATTCGTATCGGCCGGTAGTGTCCTTATGGCGACCGACCAGCAGGTTGCGAGCGACCTGGCCGGTGAGTTCCTGCACGTGGTGAGGCGGCCGGAGCTTGGGATCGGCGACCGTTTCCTTGATCTCCTCCAGGGCACGCTTGGGCACCGGCACAACGGTGAACTCTCGAAAGATCGCCTCATGCACGGCCGCCCGAATCCGCGGAAAAGCGTAGGCAGCAAAATGGCCGTCGCGTTCGGGGCGGTAGCGGTGCGCCGCCCGGGCCAGAGCGATGCAGCCCTCCTGAAAGAGATCCTCGTACTCGCGGGTGCGGTTGGGGCAGGACGGCGTCGGCACGCGGTTACGCAAATGCACGCCAACCAGCCCCAGATTGTCGGCCACCAGCTTCTTCTGCTCAGGCGTAAGCTTAAACGTGATGGCTGGTTGCGCCGCTGCTGAATCCTGCCCGCCCAATACCCCCTCGCTCCCCGCTGCTCGCTGTGTCTGTTTCTCTGCCATGGTTATCCCCCTGGAAAGTGGCCTCCATCACACCCAAACATAGACCTAACATACACCAAACTGACGCGGCAGGCAAATGCGAATGCGAAAAAGCTGCGACTCGGAAGTGAATGGCTGGGGCCAGTGCTGCCTTGCGAGTGTCAACACTTTGCTGGCATGCACTTACGCGCACGAGATATGGCCGCGCCCTGGCCCCGTCGCCAGCCCCCTTGCGTTGCCGCTCAGCCTGGATAGAATAGCCTGCTGACCGACCGAGGGCGTTTAGCTCAGTTGGCTAGAGCGTACGGATCACACCCGTAAGGTCACAGGTTCGAGTCCTGTAACGCCCAGTCCGTCCCCTCCCCCCATACCGGCATAGGCCGGCAATCGCTGTTTTTCGTCAGCAAAGGCAGTTCCTTGCTCGGAGCCATTCGGTTCTGCCCGCTCATTGTCTGCAATTGCCGGCCCTTGGAGGACCACTTTCGCACCACCCCCCACTCGCCCGTACGAAATCATCATTTGTGACGGTTGGAAAGCAGGAGGGGGACGCAGGAGACGGAGCCTCGGTGGGTTCGCTTCTGCAGAAAAGCTGTCAGCTATCAGCTGTCAGTCGGAGAAGGATGAAGGCACGCTCGGTGGGTTCGCTCCGTCGAAATGCTGCTGGGCGGGCGGATGTCGGCGCCGAACGGCTGAGGTATTGTCAAAGAGCGGTCGTTCGCAGGTAGAACAGGTGCGCCGCACCGTGTTTGGCACTTCGTCGGTGCGGTGGTATTCTCGGGAGGCGGCCGGACTCCTGCGGACAGCGGCGGGCCGCGGAAGGAAGGAGAAGGAGAATGTAACAGTTTAGCCCCTGCGCAGGCATAGTCGCGGCCCGGCGTTGCGCGGGCGTCGGAGCCACTGCCACTTTGTAGCTACTGCCGATGATTTGAATCAGCCGATGCTGGCGAACAGGGCCTTGCGTGCATTGGCTTGTGATTGAGTGAGCAAGGTTACGAGGAACCTGATGCGATCCTTGCCCTGTCGGCGTGCGGTCTC
>JBJKSL010000718.1:0-6129 GCA_046704145.1 Phycisphaerae bacterium | reverse complement strand
CGCCCAGATCCCAAGCACAACGCCCGTACCACTCAGGACGATCACGCTACCCAAAAGCGAAGATCCCTTCTTCTCAGCCGGCATCTGTGATGCCGGTGTACACACGACTAGAGAAAATCACTACGATTATAACCGCACCGCAACCGCTCCTGGAGTACAATTCCCCCATGTACGCACGATACAGCGACAAACTGGTCGAGCTGACCCCCAAAAGCATCCGCTTTTCCCTGTACTACTTCCCGTTCGGCGCCAAACATGTGCAGTTGAGTGAGATCGAACGCATTGAAACCCTGCCCCCAGGACTCGTGACAGGTTCATGGCGCATCTGGGGCAGCAGTGACTCTCGCCACTGGTTCCCGTGCGATTGGCACCGCCCCAGCCGCAAGGTCATCTACTTGCTCTACCGGTACGGCCGCCGGGTCCGGATCGGCTTCACCGTCGAGCACGACCAACAGTTCCAGGCCGTACTCGCCGCCAACGGCATACGCACACAACCGAGTTCGGCCGAAAAACTGCTCGCTCAATCCAAGAGAACCATGTCTCTGCAGACCGGCATTGTGCTGCTGTTGGTGGCAGCCGTATGTATCCTGACTTCCCTACCGCTCGTCGCCGGCTGGGTAGCGCCCAACTCGACCTACGGCTACCGTACGCCACTCACTCTATCAGACCCGCACATCTGGTACGCTGCCAACCGTTTTGGCGGCGTAGCTATGATCGTCGCCGGGGCTCTCCTCGGAGCTCTGGGCCTGCTGTTCGTCCGCAGACACAATTCCCGGCCAACCTGGGCGGCGCTGCTGGCCCTGCTGCTGGGCGCAGCCCTCCCGGTGACGGCAATAGTTGCGACGCTCAGATACGCGGCATCATTGGGATGATCGCGGCTAATCGCCGACTCTCCGACGTTCGCTTGCCACTACTGGCGACCCCTACGATCCTGGCCTATGCGGCTCTCCTCCAAAAACATCTGCAGTCGGATGAATTGGCTTGACTTCCAAGGATTACTGTTGTAATCTTTATCGATTACATTTGTAGGCTAGAGGAGCCAGCGATGAAGCATATCCCTCGGATTTCCGACTCAGAGTGGCGCGTCATGAAGGTCCTGTGGGAACGCTCGCCGCAATCCGCCGGTGAGGTCATCGCCGCACTCGCGAACGAAACCGACTGGAAGCCCAAGACCATCAAGACATTGCTCAACCGCCTGGTTGAAAAGAAGGCCCTCGGCTTCGAGCAACAGGGGCGGGCATATCTCTATCACCCACTGGTGCCGGAAAAGGACTGCGTCAAAGCGGAGAACCGCTCATTCCTTCAGCGGGTGCACGGAGGGGCCTTGCTGCCCATGCTGGCGGCGTTCCTCGACGAACAGGAACTCTCCAAACAGGAAATCGACGAACTCAAACGGATCCTCCACAAGAAGGAGGGCAAGCGATGAACGTCGACGTGCTGCTCTCACACCTATTGGCGGCAGGCGACCGCATCCTCCTATGCGGCATCCAGGCCAGCCTGGGCATACTGCTGGTTCTGCTGATTCGTGCGACGATGGGACCGCGGCTCGGAGGCAAATGGCTGTACGTTCTGTGGTTGATCGTCATGTTGCGTCTGGCCATGCCCTGGGTGCCGCAAACGCGGTGGAATCCGATCGATCTGCATTGGCAGCCGCGGACGACGCGGCCTATCCATGCTGCCCAGTGGCCACAAATGCCGCTTGCGCAAGCGGACGATGCGTCCTCGTTCACGTCATTAGGTAGCGACAACCATATGCCCCTAATGCAAGGTGCTGCTGTTAACCGGCCCGCATCACAGATGCCGGCGACTTACACACCATGGCATCTGTTGTACGTGGCCTGGGTAGCAGGCACTGTCGTGCTGGGCGGCTACATCGGCCGCAAGGTCCTGCGTTTTCGACGCCGGATCATCAGCGAACGGGCCTTGACCAACTCGGCAGTGCTCGACCTGCTCGAAGACTGCAAGATACAGGCGGGCATCCACACGCCGATGGCCGTGATCGTCACCGACAGTGTGTCCAGCCCGGCCCTGTTCGGCTTTGTGCGACCGCGGTTACTCCTGCCGGCCGGCCTTACAGAAACCCTGACACACGATGAGCTTCGGCACGTCTTCCTGCATGAACTGGCTCACCTCAAACGGTACGACGTGTTCATTGGTTGGGTGATGTGCATGCTGCAGGTTTTGCACTGGTGGAATCCGCTCGTCTGGCTGGCGCAAAGCCAAATGCGTGCCGACCGTGAGTTGGCCTGTGATGCGTCGGCCATATCCTTGCTGGGCGGCCAGGAACCACGACAGTACGGCGAGACCATCGTGCGTCTTCTTGAGGGGTGTTCCGGTCCGCGGTATCTGCCGGCGCTCGCCGGTATTCTCGAACATAGAACACAGCTGAAAAGGAGAATCACCATGATCGCTGATTTTCGTCCTCGCTCCGGCTGGGTGACCGTGTTCTCGTTGGGACTGGCTGGCGTGGTAGGATTGCTCTCGCTAACGACGGCGTCGGATGCCGCTGCCTCCGCTCCGGAGTCAGGCAGTCCGGCGACCATGCCGGCGTCGATGCCTGCCGGATTCGTCACACTCAAACCCGCCGACCTGCCCAAAGGCAGCCGCATCAACGAGCGCGGCATCATCGAGGACCGCATCGACTGGCCATTCGTGAATGATCCCGAGGTGCTTGGCAAATGGGAGAGCATTGACTTCGTCGCCACCATGGATCAGTTCAAACCGGACAAGCCTGCCCGGCCTGCAGACAAGCTGTATCTCAAGGGGATGGTCTTCGAGCCACATGGCAAATGCAACTTCGGCTTCTCCGAGTGGACAAAGGGCCTGGTCATCCATCGCCCGGATCACACCGCATCAAAGTACGTGATCAAGGACATCGACGGCAGTAAATACATGTTCTTCGAGTGGAAGAGCGGCGACTACACTATCTACCATCGCAAGCCAGAGTATTATGTCCTCAAGAAGCTGCCAGCCAACACACCGAAGTTCAAATCGGCAAGAGAACTCTTTGGAAAGGACCGCGAAACGTCGGAGGTCAGACTGGGCCCCGACAGTCACCTGGATGCGAAAGGCAATATCGTCGACAAGACCGACTATCCCTTCGACAACGATCCGCAGGTCAGCGGCACCTGGTGGGAATCGGTGGACTTCGTACGGCAGATCGGCGACTTCAAGCCCGGCCAGCGCTCTTGGAAAGGCGATTTGTTCTTGAAAGAGTTGCAGTTCATCGCGGGCGGTAAGATGAAGCCAGGCGGCTTCTCATGGACAAAGGGGCTGGTCTTGGACAAACAGGATCACACCGCCTCCAAGTACGAGATCGAGCGGCTCGACGGCCAGACCTACATGTTCTTCGAGTGGAAGAGCGGTGACTACACCCGCCTGCACCGCAAGCCGGCCTACTACGTGCTTCGCAAGCTCCCAACGGACACGCCAGCCACGTACGATCGTCGTCACATACCAACTCCACCGCCGCGAAACCAACTGTGGAGACGGTGATGACAAACGCGTCAGGGACACATGACCGCATCGGATCGATGAACACCATGGACCAGCCGGATCGATATCTGTACGCCGATCGCCTCGCGCGAGTTACGAACGAGGCGATCCGGATCAGATGGTACTACGGGCCGTTTGTCGGCAAAACCTTGCCGCTGGCAGAGATCGAACGCATCGAAATCTTCCGCCTGCCCGGGCACATGAAGTGGCTGGGCCGAGGCGCTTACCGCACACACTGGGCATTCAGTTTCTGGCGGCAATGCGGTCCGACTACGTACATCCTCGTGCGTCGCAGCAAGTGCAGGATTGCCTTCAGCGTCGTCGACAACGATGCGTTTCAAGCCGCCTTGGCCCAAGCAGGCGTCGCCCTCGGGCCGGGCGATGCGAAGTGGGTCAACGAGGCAAGCAGACAGGCCGCCTGGTTTACCGGACTTCTGGTCGCAGCAGCACCGGTCATCGCCGGGGCCACCCTCCTCGTACTATGGTTGCTGGGTCGAATTTAAGTCACTTGATCGTACCCATCTGCCCGCGCAGATACTGCAGCAGCTCTTCCGGCGACAAGCGCAACCCCACACAGAACGGCCCGAACTCCGCATAAAGCGCACTGGCCGGATCGAACCGCATTTCGTACACAAGCTTCTTGAACTGCAGCATGTCGTCCGAGTGCAGGCTCACGCCCCATTCCCAATCATCCAGCCCGACCGCCCCGCCGATGACCTGCGTGACCGTCTCATGATACTTATGGCCGATCCGCCCGTGGCCACGCATGAGCTCTCGCCGCTGCTCCATGCTCAGGTTGTACCAGTTCACCTGCTCGCCGCGCCGCTTGTTCATGGGATAAAAGCAGATGTACTTGTTCGCCGGTATCTTGCGAAACAGCCGCGACTGCACCCGCTGCTTCTGCCGCTCCATCTCTGCCGCCATCTCCGCTTCGAACTCGCGCGTCCCCGGCCGCACGCCTGTCTCCGCCACCCGCTTGGCCGCCACCGCGGTCAACTCGTACAGGCTCAGCTCGATCGCCGACACGAACGAGTACGTGGGCTGCAGAAACTCGAACAACTGCAGTCGCCGCAACGATGTCTCCACCTGGCTCAACTCTTCCGGCGTGCGGCGATAATGCACGAACATCAGGTCGCCCTTCTGCCCGAGCACGCTGTACGCTGCCGAGTCCCCGCTATCAGCACTCGCCGCCCCTGCCAGCCACTGCCGCGCCGCCTCGCCCATCTCAGCCCCGGACTGGGCCTGCACCGCCCACCACATCGGCCAGTCCACGCGATACACATCGTGCAGGATGTAGTACCCCTCCAGCGTCTGCGGAACCTCAGCAACAGCCTCGTCAGTCATGGATGATCCTCACAACAGGGTGTATCGCAAACCAAACATGGACATTAAAGGACCCGGAATCGACGAAGTC
This sequence comes from Phycisphaerae bacterium, assembly GCA_046704145.1. GTDB lineage: Bacteria > Planctomycetota > Phycisphaerae > UBA1845 > PWPN01 > JACQVT01. The sequence continues at coordinate 1,220 of JBJKSL010000718.1, read as the reverse complement.
CACCCACAAGTAACCACAGGCTCCCTCAACCACACCTGGGTCTTCCCCTGTCAATGTGAATCCGCCGCCTGAACTGCCCGATGACACCAGCAGGTTTATTTCGCCGCCCCTCGCTGGAGTCACGTATGCGTCCTCTAACTCGCTTGGCCGTCGTCAGCATCGCCGTCTTAGGCGCGTCCGCCACAACCGCCGTCCGTGCCGCGGATCTGCAATTCATCATGCTGGCGGACACGCTCGACGCCAATATCGGAACCGATGTCGACCTCGCCTCCGCAAGCGACTGGATACATACCGTCGCGGACAACACCGGCCTGAGCTTGCGATCCCATACCCTGTCCGGAAACAAGCTTACTGTCACTGGCACACGACAGATGCTCCAATCGCTCGACCCTGGCCAGGACGACGTCATCTGCTTCATCTACAGCGGACACGGCGCCAACGGCGGCGACAGCGACTACCCTTATTTCACCCTTCTGACCGGTGGAGCCATCAGCTTTGACGAAGTCTTCGCAACTCTCGATGCCAAGCCGCATCGAATGTTGCTGGTGATGGCCGACTGCTGCAACGTGCTCGTGAACGGCTCCGGCCGCGGCAAGCCGCCCGCAGAACCTGCCGGCCAGTCTGCCCTGACCGCCGCCAACTACCAGAGGCTGTTCCTCAACTTCAGCGGCTCCGTCGCCGCCATCGCCGCCGCCAAAGGCCAGTACAGCCTCGGCGACTCCAACCTGGGAGGCGTGTTCCTCAGCACCTTCATGGAGGACATTGCGGGCCTCACGGCCAATACCGAATCCCTCACCTGGGACACCGTGCTGAGCCAGACCTCCAAGGACGTGACCGACCTGGTCACCGAGTACATCCTTACCGACCCCGGCCTCAACGGCATCGACCCCCAGGAACCGCAATACGAGATCAACATCGAACAGGTCGCAGGCGAAACTCCGCCCGATCCGACCGACACCACCGGTACGGCTGACACGACCGACACCACCAACCAGCAGAGTACCGCCGACACCGGCCAAACCGACACGACTGACACCACCGACAACGCCGACGCCGATACCACCAGCGAAAACCCCGCTCCCGCCTGCGGCCCCATGGGTATGCTGCCATTGACCCTCTGCGCCTGCTGCTGGCTGGCCGCTACCCGCCGAAGGCACAACCGCAACGGTGCCTTCAGCCGCTGAAGGACAAAAATCAATACTCACCACAAAGTCACAAAG
>JBJKSL010000717.1:0-6809 GCA_046704145.1 Phycisphaerae bacterium | reverse complement strand
CAATGCGATCGCGCGAGGACTTGGGCACGACCTTCACGTCGAGAAGAATGTCATCGCCCTGTTGCGTCACACGGAGCATGGATGAAGTTGGAGTTCGTAGATTGCAGGTTCGTAGTTTGTAGTTTGGAATTGGTAGTTGGGAAGATAGCCGGACCCCAAATTACTAACTACAAACTCCCAATTACCTTCTTATACCGAGCGTACTCTAATCTTGTGCCCGCCCCGCGGCGACCCAAGCACTGTCCGGAATAGACTTACGTGCCATCCGCCGCGCGCACAAATACGCGAATGCGTATTACGTTATCTTCAACGCCACTAGGCTGAGATCGTCCAGGCGATCGGCCAGACCGCGAAAACGTCGCAGATCCCAGTTGATGTTCTGCACGATGCGCTCGGCAGGTTGATCCGCGTAGCGCATCAGCGATTCTGCCAGCCGCGCGCGTCCGAACTGTTCATCGGCAAAGTTCAAAGCCTCCACCGCACCATCGGTGTACAGCAGGAGAATATCACCCGCTTGTAGTTCGACGATGCCGCGCTCGTACCGGGCCGTGCAGTCCACGCCCAGGATCATGCCGCCCGTTTCGAGGTACGACAGCTGCCCATCCCTCAGGTGCATGGGCGGATCGTGCCCCGCATTGCAGTACGTGAACCGCCGCCCGTCCGGCGTGAGCACGCCGTAAAACGCTGTCGTGAACTCGCCCGGCGAAGAGTCCCGGCACATATGCCGATTGACCTCAGCCATGATTTTGTCCACGTCGTAGGTGAAATACGCGTACACGCGCATGGCCGACCGCAACGACGCCATCATCAGCGACGCCGGCACCCCTTTGCCGGACACATCCGCGATGTCCACGCCCAAGTTGCCCTTGGGCAGCTTGATGAAGTCGTAAAAGTCTCCGCCCACACGGTAGGTCGGCCGATACAGCGCGCCAATCTCCACGTGCGGACACGCCGGCGCCTTGCGCGGGATCATTCGCTGCTGCACGTCACCGGCATATGCAATCTGCCGGGCATCGCGTTCGGCAGCGATGGTCTCCGCCAGCAGGCGTGCGTTGACGATAGCCGCCGCCGCCTGCGACGCCACCGACCGCAGCAGACTCTCCTCGTACGGCGTGAACACGTGCGGCTGACCGGTGTAGACGCGAATGACGCCCACCGCCTTGCCACGGTAGATCATTCCGCAGACCAACCCGCTGAAGATGCCCTCACGCCGCGCCTGTTCGGGATAGAGCACGCGCGGATCGGTGGGCATATCATCGATTCGCACCAGTTCGCCGCGAACCGCCGCCCGATCGATCGGATTGGCGTCCACCGTGACCGGCCCCTTCTCGAGATACTCCCACGAGAGATTGTGCACCGCCTTGATGGTCAACAGGCCGGCCGCCTCGTCGAGCAGGCGAATGCTGCACGCCTTCACGCCAATGACCTCGCACACCATGCGAGCGGTCTTGTCCAGTATCTCCTGCAGATCTCGCTCGCCGGCGAACAGCCCGGCAATGCTGTACACCGCACTGAGTTCCTGCAGTCGGCTGCGCAGATCCTGATCCTGCGTACACAGGCTGGCCAGCAAATCCATCAGCACCACGCCCAGGTTGCGAGCCGCCTCTGCTTGGGCGGCCGTCCAGCAGGGCAACTCATGAGCCGCCTGCCGCAGAGCCTCCACGTCACACTTGGCCGCCCTGGCAAGATCGGCCAGCACAGCATCGACCAACGGCTGCCGAGGCCGATCACCCAGCGTCAGAGTACCGACACGCTTGCCACCGCGAATCACCGGCACGGCGAAACGATCCAGACAAGAGAGTTTTGAATGCTGACTGAGTCTTCCATCGAAGGAAAGCTGGCCGTCGGTTTGCGCCCGTTGCTCAGCCGCCAACTCAAGGTGATGAGCCGCGAGAACCATGTCCCGACCAGTGGCCGTCTCCAGCAGTTGCCGGACGAGGCGACTGTTCGCCACCGGGCCGATCACCGCCTCGCCCTGCAGATTGAACAGGACCACGGTCGTGCCGGTGGCTTCGGCGAACACGCCCAGTGCACGCTGCAGGTTTTCGCCTGACAGGGCTGACAGCAGATGATCGGTGCAGAACTCGGACATAAAGGCCTCTTCCGCGCAACCCTGCGGCCGGGGGACGCGTCAACTGCCAGCATTATATGAAACAAAGCTACATCGGAAAGGCGGGAGATCCAAAGCAATCTGGCGCACTCGGCATAGAAATCAAAAAGGCGGACCCGATCCATGGGACCAGATCCGCCTTCCCCACTCCAGGGGGTTTGTGCATGAAAAACCGACACTACTGGAGAATCGGGTCGCCCACTAGTACCTCGCGAAGCTTCAGCAGAGCTACGTTCTGAATCTGGCGGACGCGCTCCTTGCTGAGGCCAACCACGTTACCGATCTCCTGAAAGGTCAGCTTGCTTTCCCGCGAAGCCGGAAACCGCCTCGCCAGAATTTCGCTCTCCATCTCGGTGAGGGCCCCGATATTCTGATCCAACGCCCAGCGAAGACGTTCCACGTACAATTCCGCGTCGGTGTCCGGCATGCCCTCCGCCCGTTCGAAGGAGGCATCATGCTGCACGGGGAACAGGCGGCGATAGTTGCTCTCGCGTTTGCCCCGCCGCATGAGGGCGCGGGCGATCACGTTGCAGGCGTAGGTACTGAAGCGATAACCCCGCCAGGGGTTAAAGCGATCCGTTGCCCGCGTCAGTGCCAACAGCGCGTCGCTAAGCAGGTCGTCCTCGTCGCTGCCCCGGTTGCTGAAGCGGCCGATCATGGAATAGACCAGCCCCAGGTTACGCTCGACGATGTACCCGCGTATGACTTCCCAGCGCTGCGTCCACTCCGCCCGGGTCGGCTCGTCGCAATCCTGCCGTCCGGCACGATAGGCACACGTGTGCATGGCCACGAAAAGGACCTCTTCGGTCAGGTCCTCGGTCGCGGCCACGCCTCTGGCGATCGACCGGGCGACGTCCACCGCTCGATCTGCGGCTCGATGGGTAGTAAGACGGCGATCCGGCACGTACCACAAGGGCTTGCCCGTGACTCTCCCGCCCTTTTTGTTGGTTTTGGATGATTTCAAGGAAGATCTTTCGGCGATCATTTGCGTTCCTCTGGGTTTGCGTTTGCACAATCCCCCGCACCGAAGTTAATATAGCACCATTTCAGTACGCTATCAAGCCCCGCAGGCGTTGCCCCACAAACGGGCAATGTGGCGGAATTTCGCCTCACCAACAGGCGCATAACATCTTAGCGCAGCAAGAGTTGGGCTTTAACATTCATTCACGAAGCAAGAGGGACACCCTGAGCATTTTTTAGGCTGCCAGCCGAAAGAACCCGCATTGCCACTAGCCAAGCCGCCGCCGATAACAGAAAATCGCAGGGACAAAGTCATTCGTGACAGAACAAAAAAAGCCCCAAAGGGCAGGAGGTTTTTCGATGGCGGCCGAAGCAATGCGAATCGAATCGGACAGCATGGGCCAGATGCAGGTTCCGGATTGGGCCTTGTGGGGAGCCCAGACCCAGCGGGCTGTGGAGAACTTCCCCATCAGTGGCTACCGGTTCGGCCGACATTTCATTCGCGCTATGGGGCTGATCAAGCAGGCGGCGGCCGAGGTCAACTCTGAACTCGGCCTGTTGGACGAAAAACGTACCGCCTGGATCACCGCGGCGGCCCAGGATGTCATCGATGGCAAGCTCGACCAGCACTTCCCCATCGATATCTACCAGACCGGCTCGGGCACCAGCACCAACATGAACGCCAACGAGGTCATCGCCAATCGCGCCATCCAACTGGCCGGCGGCAAGATCGGCTCGCGCGATCCGGTGCATCCCAACGACCACGTGAACATGGGCCAGTCCAGCAACGACGTTATTCCCACTGCGATTCACGTGGCTATGGCTGAAGCCCTGCGGTTGGATCTTTTGCCCGCCCTCGAGAGACTCGCCGCCCGTCTGGACGAAAAGGCCAGCGCCTTCTTCGAGATCATCAAGATCGGCCGAACGCACCTGCAGGACGCTACGCCCGTCCGTCTCGGCCAGGAGTTCAGCGGTTACGCAGCCCAGGCCCGGCTGAGTGCAGAGCGGGCGAAACGTGCCATCGCCGCCCTGCGCGAACTACCCATCGGCGGCACCGCTGTCGGCACCGGCATCAACACGCACGTCGAATTCGGCTCGCGGGTGGCCAAGCGGCTGAGCGAGCGCACCGGCGTCGACTTCGCCGAGGCGGCCAACCACTTTGAGGCACAGGCGGCCAAGGACGCAGTGGTCGAAGCCAGCGGCCTGCTGCGGGCCATCGCCGTCGCCATGACCAAGGTGGCCAACGACATCCGCTGGCTGGCGAGTGGTCCGCGCTGCGGCCTCGGCGAAATCCGCATCCCCGCCACGCAGCCCGGCTCCAGCATCATGCCCGGCAAGGTCAACCCGGTCATGAGCGAGATGCTCATTCAGGTGGCGGTACAGGTAATCGCCAGCGATACCGCAGTGACTCTCGGCGGGCGCGACAGCATCTTTGAGCTCAATACCATGATGCCGCTGATCGCCCACAACGTCCTGGAGTCCGTGCGGCTACTCAGCGCCGCGGTTGATGTATTTACCCGCCGGTGCGTCGAGGGTGCAGAGCCGGACAAGGCCCGCTGCGAGCAGATGATCGAGCAATCGCTGGCCATGTGCACCAGCCTGGCCCCCAAGATCGGCTACGACAAGGCCGCCGCCATCGCCAAAGAGGCCTACGCCACTGGCCAGACCGTGCGGCAGGTCGCCGCGGCCAAAGGCGCACTGCCCGACGCCGAACTGAACGCGACCCTCGATCCGGCCGCCATGACCGCCCCCGCCGGCGGCGGGCAGAAGGCTTAGCCCGCATATTTCATAAACATGAACCACAGAGGCACAGAGACACAGCGAAGGCCTTGAGAATCTCAAATCTCAGATTTCGTTTTCGATCTGAGATTCAGTGATTCAACGCTTCTTGAATAGTTGTGACTTGTCCGCTCAAGCTGCCACGGCCAGATGGAAGCTTGAAAACCTGGCGGGATGCGGCGCACCTCCGCCGCTGAGCTGCATCCATACGGGAGAAGCCGGCGTATATCAGGTATGCCCCTTTCGGAAAGGAAGTTGCGACGACGGGACCGCTGGCTCCCCTGGCTGACGCTGGGGACGGCCGTCGCGTGGGCGCTGACCGCGTATCTGATCGGCCCACACATGCGAGAGGTGAATTCTTACCGGGCCTGCGGAGCCCTGATGCTCGGATCGGTGCCCCAATCGCAATCGGCCCCGCCGACTTCGAAGCCCGGGCGGCTTCCCCCCCTGCCGCCCTCCATCGCCATGCTGGTTTCACCGCACTCCGCACCGGCCAGCCATTACCAACCGAATCCCGCCGCAAGAGCGGTGCTTGCCGACCTTCAGCGGAAAACAATTGCCGTCGAAACCGTCGTCTACGTCTGGGAACGGATGATGTATGCGATCGCCGGCATGCTGGCGCTTGCGGCCATCATCTCCTGGGCAACTCGCCGGCCTCGCGGACCGCATCTTGTCGCGGCGACGGTTGCGTTGCTGGGCACATGTGCCACGTTGGGCGCGATGGTCTACCTCAGTCATCCCAAGGGGGGCGGACTTCCCCCCCTGCCCATGCGGACCTACGCGCTGACAGGTATTGCCCTGTCGGCGTACGCCTTTGTTGCACTGGCTGCTTACCTGCGCGGCGCCGCCCGGGCCGACCGCCTTCAATAATTCTCGCGCTGGCGTCTGTTGGGCAAAGTGGTATCCTTGCTGGCACCGGGAGCACGCGCCATCTCGTATAGCGCCCGGCAAGGAGGCAAGCTTATATGTCGCTCCTGAGCAACGCACTGGCGATAGCGGTGTTTTCCGCGGCCGTCCTCTACACCTCGTATAAGCTCTACGGCACCTTCCTGGTGAAGCGTGTCTTCGCGGCGGATGACTCCAGATCTACGCCGGCGGTCGAACAGAACGACGGTATGGACTTCGTGCCCACGCGCCCGCAGGTTCTATTCGGTCATCATTTCGCGTCCATCGCCGGCCTTGGGCCCATTCTCGGCCCGGCTATCGCGGTGTACTGGGGCTGGGTTCCTGCTCTGGCCTGGGTACTGGGAGGCTGCGTGCTGATCGGTGGCGTGCATGACCTGGCCTCCCTGATCGTCTCCATCCGCCACAAAGCCCGCACCATCGGCGACCTGACCAACGACATCATCGGCCCGCGGGCCAGGCTGTTGTTTCTGGTGATCATCTTCTTCCTGCTGGCGCTGGCCATGGGCGTGTTCGCCATCCAGATGGCCATCCTGTTCAACGATCGGTCCCCGCAGGCCGTAGTGCCCACCTTCTCGCTGATCGCTATTGCGATGGTCATCGGTGTGATGGTCTACAAGCTACGCTGGCCGTTGTTGCCGGTGACCATTCTTGGCGTGGGATTGATGTTCGCCACGACGTACGCCGGGCTGGAGATCCCCGTGCCGCTGTACCGGGCGTTCATTGGCAACTCCGGAGCAGCCGAGGTCATCGCCACCACCGACAGCCCCGAACTCCCGCAGATCCACGGCATTCGCGCGACTCGAGCCGAAGCCACCATGGAGTTCTTCAACAAACAGGCCAAGACCGATCCCAAGTTCGCGCCGATGGCTAAGGACGTCGCCAAGGCCCGGCAGACCAGCCAGAGCAGTTGGGTCTACGTCCTGTTGACGTATGCTTTCTTCGCGTCGATCCTGCCGGTGTGGCTGTTGCTGCAGCCGCGCGACTACATCAACTGCTTCCAACTGTATTTCGGGCTCGCCTTGTTGATGTTGGGCTTGGTTGTCTGGCATCCGAC
>JBJKSL010000716.1:0-2910 GCA_046704145.1 Phycisphaerae bacterium | reverse complement strand
CTTCAGTTCGATGCACGTCGGCCCCCTGCCGCCGCAACTTGCCGCGCTCAACGGCATCACCGCGGCCGTCGAGGAGATGGCTGTGGAAGCTGCGCTCACCGGCGACCCGACGATGGTGTTCCACGCCGCCGCGTACGATCCGCTGTGTGCGGCCGTGCTGTCGCTCACTGAGATCTAGAAGATGACCAACGAAATGCTGCGCAGGAACAAGCCTTACCTGCCGCAGTTCAAAAAGTTTGAGGCTTAATTAAGGATTCGACATGCCGCGCATCACATTCCTCGGCGCAGGAAGCTTCGGGTTCACGCGCACGCTCGTGCGGGATTTGCTGACGTTCGACCGCCTCAGGGACTCGACGATTGTCCTGATGGATACTAACCGCGAGCGGCTGGACTTTGCCAGGAAGGCGGTCACCACCATCGTCCAGAAGGGCAACTACCCGGCCAAGGTGGTCGCCACGATGAACCGTGCCGAGGCGCTCAAGGGCGCCGACGCCGTTCTGTGCACCATCCTTGCCCACCCGCTGAAGGTCTGGCGAAAAGACATCGAGATACCCAAGCAGTTCGGTATCGACACCAATTGCGGCGACACGCGCAGCGTCAGCGGCATATTCCGCGCACTGCGGACGATCCCGATCATGGTCTCGATAGCCAAAGACATCGAGCGCCACTGCCCCAAGGCGGTATTCCTGAACTACACCAACCCCATGGCCATGCTCTGCCGCGCCATGCAGCGCACGACGGACATCCAGTTGGCCGGCCTGTGCCACAGCGTGCAGGGCACCGCGGACATGCTCGCCAGGTGGGCAGGCGCCCCGATGGAGCAGGTAACCTATACCTGCGCCGGCATCAACCACCAGGCGTTCTTTGTGGACTTCAAGCAAAACGGCAAGGACCTCTACCCCGCCATCCGCAAGGCCATCACCACGCGCAAGGAAGTCTACAACGAGGAAATCGTCCGCAACGAGATGTTCCTGGCGATGGGCTACTACGTCACCGAGTCCAGCGGCCACAACAGCGAGTACAACTGGTGGTTCCGCAAGCGGCCCGACCTGATCAAGAAGTACTGCCTGCACGGCACCGGCTGGAACCCCGGCCGGCCGCGCCACATCCTGACGGAGTACCTGAAGCGCGAGCACTTCTGGCGGCAGCGCGTGCACAACTGGTTCGCCAAGGGCGCGCCGATCAAGCTCGAGCGCGGCCACGAGTACGCCAGCTATATCATCAACGCATTCCTGGGCGGCCAGACGTTTGTCTTCAACGGCAACGTCGCGAATGAGAACCTCATTGACAACCTGCCGGCCAAGGCGTGCGTGGAAGTGCCTATAGCGGCTGCCAAGGGCAAGCTCACGCCCATCCACGTGGGCAAGCTGCCGTTGACGGTAGCGCCGCTGGTGCGAATGAGCGTAGCCATCGAGGAGATGGCCGTCGAAGCCGCGCTGACCGGCGACCCGACGCTTGTGTACCAGGCGACGATGTACGACCCCCTGTGCGCATCCGTGCTGTCGCTGCAGGAAATCAAGCAGATGGTCGCCAAGATGCTCAAGGCGAACAAGGCTTACCTGCCGCAGTTCAAGAACATGAACATTTGAGGCGATATGGCCGAGGAACTGCATCCGAGCGTATCGCTCTTTGGGCAGACGATCTCGAACCCCTGCCGCAGCGACGGCGAGATACTTTCAGCGGCAACAAACCCTTGCTGCTTCGAGTGAGTTCCTGCAAGAGCGACGGATCCGCGCGGAGGCAGCTTGTTGCGTGTTCATTTCCCTTCAGCCGGCGCGGTGGCGGCGGTCTCGTAGGGCTTATTCATCATCTTCTGAAGCGCATACGTGCATATCAGCGGATGATCAAGCAGCATCACCGCGTTGAAGCTGTCCTGCGGCGCCAGGGCGCAGCGGCCGCTTGTCAGGACCGCCTTGCGCGTCGCGAGGTCGACTTCGAAGACCTGCCCGCCCTGCTGCGGGATCACCCCGACATACGTCTTGCCCGGCGCTGCCGGCCAGTCCAGGGCCACGGTAGCGACATCCTGTGACGCAAGCGGCAACTGGACCTGCGAGACCTTGCCTTGCTCATCCAGGAGCCACAGGCCGCGTGCACTTGGCACAATAACGGTGCTGTCCTTCAGCAGCGGGCGGTACGTCGCCACGCGCTGCGCGGCGTGCAACTGCGACGTGATCTTCCTGGTGATGTCTGTGACAGCCAGCGTCTTGCGATCCGCCGCCAGGACAATGTCGCCGTTGAGCAACAGGCCGCGCCACTTGGGCCCAAGATTCTCCGACCACACCACCTCGCGCCCGGAACCGTTCACCGGATACTGGCTTACCAGGTAGCGCTCGACCGCCGGCGACGATGTGGCGTAGGTCCAGGAGTCCGAGGTGCCGGTGACCGCGAATGTCGGCAGCCAGCGCCCCTTGTCCATGTCCAGCACATAAAGCTGGTGCTGGCGATACAGAGAGACGCCGGCATTAGAGTGGATAATGAATCCGGGCCAGGGCTCGGGCGTCTCGACCAGTCCGGGATAGTCGCCGACCGAACCGGAAGGATCGACATACAGGACCTTGCCGTCAAACCTCAGCGCCCAGAAGCTGCCCTTCTCCAGGCCATCGAATACCATCAGCGTGCCAACCAGCGGCTGCCAGTCTTTCTTGAGGCGATCTGGGTTCTTCTTAAGCAACTCTGCGGCCGCCAACTCATACCGTGCTTCGGTTCCGAAGCTGGCGGTCAAGTCCTTGATAGCCTGGTCGTACTGGCCGAATCGCAGCATCGCCATGCCGTTGACATAGCGGTATATGTTCTGCCATGGGATGCAACTGGTCATCTTGAACGTGTCGCGCCAGTCCTGCAACGTGAAGTCCGGCTGCACCAGCCGCGATTCGAGATAGGATCGTTCGGTCCTGTGGAAATGCTGACCGG
>JBJKSL010000715.1:0-4388 GCA_046704145.1 Phycisphaerae bacterium | reverse complement strand
GTTCTCTGGCCTTCCTGGGACTGCCATCCGGCAAACTCGGCACCATCGTATTCCAGACCGAACGCATAACGCCGGCTCTCAGTCACGCAGTAGTTCGACGCTCAAGCAAGGGTTTCCAGCAAACGCTTGGCCTCACCGCTTTGCGTTTCGTCGCCTTCATCGATGACCTCTTCCAGCACACTGCGTGCCGAATCACCGTCACCCATGTCGATATAGGCCCTGGCAAGATCGAGTTTGGTATCAACCAGATTCTCTTCACCGGATTCGTCATCTTGATCGTACGCAAATCCCAGCTCCGCATCAGGTGCCGGCAGGTCACCTTCATCGAGCGTGAACTCGAGCGGTTCGTCATCGGAAACGCTGGCCGCGCCATCCTCTCGGGACGGTGCCGCAGCCTGCTTTTCTTCCGGGGGTAATTGCAGGGATACCGGCGTATCAGAGCTCGCGGGGACATAGGTTTCTATGAACGTGGAAAGCTCGTCCATCGTGCGCTCAAACTCATTCTGGTCATTCTTGCCTTCGGTGTCCGCGGAAAGCCTGTCGAGGTCGATGTTGAGAAAATCATCTGTTTCCGCCTTGCCCGAGGCCTCTTCGGTAGCGGCTCCGCCAGACGTATCACCGGCATGTGCGAAAAGTGCATCCTGCGGCAATAACTGACGCCCCATCACGGCGACATCTTCCCACGCCGGCGAGTCGACCTGATCGCGGTAAACGGCAGCTTCCGCTGCAAAACCGGCGGCATCACCGGCGGCGAAGAGAACATCCAGCAATTTTTTGTGGAGTTGCGGCCGCGCGGGATCGTGCTCTATCGCGGTACGCAGTACTTCCTCTGCCTTGCTGTAATCACCGAACCCGACATGCAGATCGGCTTCGTCTATCGCGTCAACTTTGTTCACATCGAGCGAAGGGCCGCCTATATAGGTAGCAATCCCCAGATCATCACCCTGTTCCTTGCCAGCCGACTCCGCCTCTGCAGCCACATTCGCGATGCTGCTTTCGGTTTCATGCGGAATGCCGGGTTCGATTTGCCCCGACGGTTCGGGTCCGGCATCGTGACCATCATCCTCGGCGCTTTCCGACGGACTAACGTCCACGATCGCCTGGCTGTCGGCGGTGGCGTTCGCTTTCTTGCGACGCATCAGGAGAAGCAGCAAAGCCCCGAGTAGCAATACCACGGCCGCGATGACGATCCATCCGCTCGGCTGCTGGATCCAGTACATCAAGCCACTGCCGCTACCTTCCGATTCCCCGCTGCTGACTGTGTTGACCGTATTAACCGTATTAACGCTGTTAGCCGCGCTCGCGTTTTGCTCCGGCTGCTTGCTGCTCTTCGCGACGGTTGTTCCAGTGGCAGCTTTCGCTTTCGCCGCCGAACCGGTAGCCGTAGCCGCAGTAGCGGCACTGCGGGTTCCCGCGCTGGCGAGCCCGGCCATCGAATTGCTCTGAACCTTGAGAGGGCCCCCGACACTGGCGCCGGTAGCCCCCGGCTCTGCGGCATTCGCAACCGTCTGACTGGATGCCGTCGCTGAAGCCACGGCGGCTCCGGATACCGCTGCCGAAGAAGACTTGCCGGCTACGGCACTCCCCGGAGCCGCCGCTACGGAGGTACTGGCTGTCACTTCCGGCATAGTCAGGACGACTCGCCCCGCCGTGCCCGCAGAAGCAGCTTGTTCCTGCTCACCCGATTGAGTGTTGCTTCCGGATTCTCCGCCCGCAGACTGGCTTTGCGTGGTCTGGCCCGTAGAAGCAACGCCCGAGGCGTTTGCCGCCGCGTTGCCATTGCCGGCTACCTGGGTGGCCGATTGCGTACCCTGCCACTCGTTGTTCTGCCGGGCAACAATGCGTGTAGCCTCCTCGGCCGTGATCTGCGCAATCTGGCTCTGGCTGGGCATCTGCAGCACAACGCCGGATTTCATCCGATTGATGTTCCCCCGGAACGCATGCGGGTTGGCCCGGTAAACCGCGATCATCATCTGGTTGACACTGACGCTATTGGACGGACGCATGCGCCGCGACAGTCCCCAGAGCGTGTCACCGTGTTGCACCGAATAAGTCGACGGCTGTGACGCTGCAGAAGTTACTTGCTGCTGCTGAACAGGTTGTACAGGCGCCGTTGACGGCTGCGTCTGCGTCGGCTGCTGCTGTTGTTGCGTCTGGGTCGGCTGCACCGGCTGCGTCGGCTGCGTCGGCTTCTGCGACGCCACGGCTTGCTGGCTTGCCGCCGGTTGCTGAGGGGGCGCCGATTGTTGCGGAGCCGGCTTGGGCTGCGCTGTAGGCTGCTGTGCCTGAGCCGGGCTACTCGGTGCGGTCACCGGCTGTTGGGATTGACCCCCGGAAACGAAAACCGGCGGGTTCAGAAGCACGGTGTACTGACGGGTTACCTGACCGCTATTCCAACGGGCATTGATCAGGATATTAAGGAAAGGCAACTTGACGGGCTTGTCGGAAGAAACCTTGATATAGGGCCCTTTGGGACCTTGCTCGACGCTGAACTTGAGACTGTAGAGGTAATCCGGCACGTTCAGGTTGGCGGCCTTGTAGGCATCGGGACTGGCCAAATCGATATGCAGCCCCTGCAACTCGCTCGAACTGACGCCGGTAATCGGGATCCGGGCGCTGAAAGGCTGGCCGATGCGGGTATTGCTCTGCATCTCACCAAGCCCCAGGGCGCGGGCGGTCACCGGAAGACCGGCAACGGCTACCAGAGCCAGCGTCATCAGTGCCGTCCGGAGATTGATCTTATTTGGCATTAACTTTCCCCTGTACTCCATGCGTTCAGAGCCGTGGCTCAGAGTTCAGATTATAAGAGTGCTCTAACCCGTTGACTATACCCTAGTTACTAGAATTTGTCTGTAGGCAGGGCTTACAAATCGAGCAAGCGTTCAGCGATCTGGACACTATTCAAGGCAGCGCCTTTGCGCACATTGTCACTGACGACCCATAAATCCAGCCCACGTGGGTGAGAAATGTCCTCGCGAATTCGGCTGACGAAGACCGCATCACGGCGGGCTCCTTCCGTCGCCGCCGTCGCATATCCGCCGGCCGTTCGCTCGTCGAGAACTTCCACTCCAGGCGCCTTCGCCAACAGGGCACGGGCCTGTTCGGCGCTGATCTTGTCGCGTGTCTCGATATGCACGGCCTCGGAATGCCCGAAGAAGACCGGGACGCGGGCCGCGGTCGGGTTGACCTCGATGGCCGCATCTCCCATGATCTTGCGGGTTTCCCAGACCAGTTTCATTTCCTCGCGCGTGTAGCCGTTGTCCTGAAATTCATCGATATGCGGCACCACGTTGAAGGCAATCTGCTTGGGATTCACCGTGCATTCGATGTCCTGCCCGTTAAGCAGGCGCGCACTCTGCCCCGCCAGTTCTTCCACGCCTTTCTTGCCCGAACCTGAAACGGATTGGTAGGTTGCCACGTTGATCCGCTCGATACCCACCGCATCGTAGATCGGTTTCAGGGCGACCACGAGCTGGATAGTGGAGCAGTTAGGATTGGCAATGATACCTCGCTGCTTGCCGACGGCGATCTGGTCAGGATTGACTTCCGGGACGACCAGGGGGATGTCATCGTCGTAACGGAAAGCGGAGGTATTGTCGATAGCCACGGCGCCGGCCTTGGCCGCACGCGGAACATGTACCTTGGAAACACTGCCACCCGCCGAGAAGAGTGCGATATCCACGCCGCTGAAGTCGAACTGATCCAACACCTCGACCCGAACCTTGCGCTTGCCGAACTCGATCCGCTCTCCGGCCGAACGCTCGCTCGCCAGGGCGTGCAATTCGGCCACCGGGAATTTGCGTTCAGCCAGTATCTCGAGCATCGTTCGCCCCACCAAACCGGTAGCACCAACGACCGCGACATTCATTTCCTTACTCATACACTCCTCATCTATTCCGAATTCGAATTCATACCGTAGTAATTCCGATCACGCACGACCTCGGCATTCTGTCCCCGGTCGCGCAACCAATGATCGGCCAGCACCAGGCACAACATGGCCTCGACGATCGGCACTGCGCGCAGCCCCACGCAAGGATCATGACGACCCCCGACCCTGACCTCGATCGCCTCGCCGGCGCGATTCACGCTGGCGATCGGCTGCGGAATGCTCGAGGTCGGCTTGAAAGCCACGCTTGCGAGCAACGGCTGTCCACTGGAAATGCCGCCCAGGATGCCGCCGGCATGGTTGCTGGCAAAGCCCTCTGGCGTTATTGCATCGCGGTGCTCGCTGCCACGCTGTGTCACGACGGCAAAGCCGTCGCCGATCTCTACGCCCTTGGCCGCCGGGATGCTCATCATGGCCCGCGCAATCTCGGCGTCGAGTTTATCGAACACCGGCTCGCCCAGCCCGGCGGGAACCCCCGCAGCCATCACGCCGACCCGGGCAC
>JBJKSL010000714.1:0-3683 GCA_046704145.1 Phycisphaerae bacterium | reverse complement strand
GCCTGCCAGAACTGTGGATACGTGAGCAGTGACGTCGCTTTGGTCATGAAGACCGAGGAGAGCTGAGCTCAATGCGAATCGGCATCGACGCGATGGGCGGCGACTATGCTCCACGAGAAATCGTCCGGGGCGCAGTCGAAGCAGTACCTTATCTCCACGGGCATGAGATCGTGCTCGTCGGCGACCAGGCCATCATCGAAGCCGAAATCGCGCGGACCGAGAAACCCACTAATGGTTCTCTGCGCATCGTCCACGCCTCACAGGTAATCGGCATGGACGAAGTGCCCGTCGAGGCCGTCCGCACCAAGAAAGACTCCTCCATCGTCAAGATCGCGGCCATGGCCGGCAAGGGTGAACTCGACGCCATCATCAGCGCGGGGAACACCGGAGCCTTCGCGGCAGCCAGCCAGTTCATGATGAAGCTGCTGCCCGGCGTAGTGCGATCCGGCATCGCCGTCGTGCTGCCCTCCTTCACCGGGCCGATCGTAATGTGCGACGTTGGGGCCAATATCAGTCCGAAGGCGCACCACCTGCTGCAGTACGGCATCATGGCCAGCGCCTACGCAAAGCATGTGCTCGGCGCCACCAAGGCACGCGTCGGCCTGCTGTCCGTCGGACAAGAGGACCTCAAGGGCACGACCCTGGTGCAGCAGGCGCACGAACTTCTGCGTCACTGCAACCGGATCAACTTCATCGGCAACGTGGAAGGACGCGACCTGTTCCGCGGCGGATGCGACGTGGTGGTCTGCGACGGTTTTGCCGGGAACATTGCCCTTAAACTGACCGAAGGCCTTGCAGAAGGCTTGGTCAAGACCATCGAGAAGGAAATCGCCCTGGCCAGCCCCGAACTGGCCGAAAGCTTCAAGCCCGTGGTCAAACGCGTGTGGGCGAACCACGACTATGCCGAGTATGGCGGAGCGCCGCTTTTGGGTGTCAACGGCGTCTCAATCATCTGCCACGGCAGCAGCACCAACGTGGCCATCCGAAATGCGGTCCGGGTCGCTACGGAGTATCTGGAACGGGATTTGAATACGATCATTGCCGCGGATCTGGCGGAAGAACCCGCCGCCACCCGGCCCAACTGACAAAGAACTACTTCAATGCCCGATAGAATTCCCATGATGGTCCGGGGGATGGGTTGCGCCCTGCCCTCGCGGGTGGTCACCAACGCAGACTTCGAAAAAACGCTCGATACCACCGACGAGTGGATCCGTACGCGTTCCGGCATCGGCGAACGCCGTTTCATCGAACCTGGCGAGAACACCCTGACTCTGGCTACCCTGGCCGGTCGAAATGCGCTCGAGAGTGCAGGCATAACCGCTGCCGATCTCGACCTGATCGTCATCGCCACCTGCACGCCGTGCTACGCCATCCCCTCGACCGCCTGCCTGCTGCAGCATGAACTCGGATGCAGGCACATCCCCGCATTCGACGTCAACGCCGCCTGCAGCGGATTCATGTACGCGCTGATCGCTGCCACCGGCCTAATGCAGACCTGCAAGTATCAAAACGTGCTCGTCGTCGGGGCCGAAACCATGTCCACCATCACCGATTTTGAGGATCGCGGAACATGCGTCCTCCTCGGCGATGGGGCCGGCGCCGCCGTCATCAGCCCGGCCGACAACGACATCAGTGGCATATACGACCAGCATCTCGGTGCCGACGGCAGCGGCGGCAAGCTCATCTGGGTCCCCGCCGGCGGATCAGCCGAACCCGCCAGCACCAAGACCGTAAATGAACGCCTGCACTACATGAAGATGAAGGGCCGCGATGTCTACAAGTTCGCGGTGACCAAAATGCAGGAGGTGCTCATCGCCGCCGTTCAGCGTGCCGGGATCTCCATCGAGGATCTCAAGCTCGTCGTGCCGCACCAGTCAAATCTGCGGATCATCGAGTCCGCAACGCAAAAACTCGGCGTACCTGCCGAAAAGGTGGCGGTCAACATCGATCGGTACGGTAATACTTCGGCAGCTTCGATCCCCCTGGCCCTTGAGGAGGCCTGGCGGAACAAGCGTGTCCAGCGCGGCGATTGGGTGCTGCTCGCCGGCTTCGGCGGCGGACTGACCTGGGGTACCGCCCTGCTGCGACTGTAGGGCGAGAAACACATTTGCGGCCGCGGGAAACACATTGACGGAAAACGCAGATTGACGAGCCGCGGGGTTTATCCCCACGCTTCCGCGAATACGGAACGGACGACCATGGCCAAGACAGCAGTACTCTTTACCGGGCAAGGCGCCCAGTCAGTCGGCATGGGCCGCGACTTCGTCGAGATCAACGAAGCTGCGCGATCCATCTACGACCAGGCCGCCCAAGTCGTCGGCTACGACCTGGCCAGGCTCTGCTTTGAAGGCCCGGCCGAACAACTGGAACAGACCTCTTTCCAGCAGCCGGCAATATTCGTGACCTCCGTCGCCATCTGGGAAGCCATCGGCGGCGAGCAAGGCCTCGGCTTCACCCCCGTAGCTATGGCCGGACTGAGCCTCGGCGAGTACACCGCACTCTACGCCGCCGGCAGCCTCTCCTTCGAGCAGGCCCTCCGACTCGTGCAGCGCCGCGGCGAACTCATGCAGGCCGCCGCCGAAGCCTCCCCCAGCGGCATGGTCAGCATCATGGGCCTGGAGCCCGCTAAAATCGAAGAACTGTGCGGGGCAGCATCCAGCGACGGCATTATCCAGCCGGCCAATTACAACTGCCCCGGCCAGATCGTGGTTTCCGGCGCCAAAGCCGCCTGCGAGTCGATCGTCCGCCTCGTCGAAGAGGCCGGCGGTCGGGCCATCCCCCTCAAAGTCGCAGGTGCCTTTCACTCGCCCTTGATGAAGCCGGCCGCCGACGGCCTGGCTCAGGTGCTCGCCAAAACGCCGTTCGAGACCCCGCGGATCCCCGTGATCTCGAACGTGAATTGCGAGCCCCACCAGACTTGCGATACTATTCGCGCTTGGCTGACCGACCAGTTGACCCAACCGGTCCGCTGGCAGGCATCCATGGAGCGGCTGATCGGCGAAGGCGTCGAGCAGTTCGTTGAGATCGGGCCGGGACGCGTGCTGAGCGGCCTGCTCAAAAAGATCGCGCGAAGAACGCCGATCGCAAACATCAGCACTGCCGCCGACCTCGAGAAGTTGGCCGCAAAATGACGAGCCGCGGGTTCTAACCCACTGGCGAGCCGCGGGGCTTGACCCCGCGCAAACGAGCCGCGGGGTTTGCTTGACCGGCGTAGCCTTGGCGAAGTCGGATCCCCGCGCAAAGCACGAACCGCAGGTGCGGGAATCCCTTCCCGCACCTACCTTGCCGGGAATCCTTTCCCGCGACTTATCGCGGCAGAGGAACTCCGGCGGCTGGACGAACGCGAGGATTGCAGCCTTCGGGCTGACGGGATATAGAAGACGCGAGGAAAACGACATGCAGCTTGCCAATCAGATCGCGGTTGTAACTGGTGCGTCCCGAGGCCTGGGCCGAGCCATCGCCTGGACCTTGGCCGAACAGGGCGCAACAGTTCTTGCCGCTGCCCGAAACCTCGAGCAACTCACCAGCCTGGCCGACGAAGCCGCCAAGGGCGAACTGGCCGGCAAGATCGTCCCCCAGGTCCTGGACGTGACCGATCAAGCTGCGGTCGAGGCCTTCATCGAAGCCGTCGTCGAGCAGCACAAGAAGATCGACATCCTCGTGAACAACGCCGGCGTCACGCG
>JBJKSL010000713.1:0-11860 GCA_046704145.1 Phycisphaerae bacterium | reverse complement strand
ACCTCGAACTGTGTGGGACGGCCCAGTTCGGTTTGCCCGACGGCGGCTGCCCGCAGGATGCTCAGGTTGGGCGGAGGCTGCTCGGCAGCGACGGATTCGATCTGGATGACGGTGTCGGCCGGCAGCACGGAGAAATCGGCAGCCTTCCAGTTGGCCTGCTGGAGATCGGTGACGACGATCAACTCGCGATGATGGGTCTTGTCGCCGGGGGCGCGGGCCAGGATGTCCGCCGAAGCGAGCAGAGCCTTTTTGACGTCGCAGCGTTCGGGACGCGGCGCGGCTTTGGCAAGCTCGCGACGGAGTTCGCCGAAGTTGGTGGAGAGCCCGTCGAAGACGCAGCGCGGCTCGGCTCCGGCGAGGATAAGGCCTGCTCGCAAGCCGGGACGGCTGTTGAGGTAGTCTGCTGCGATGGAGCGAGCACGCTCGAAAGCCTCGACGCCTCGCCAAGTGGCGGCCATGCTCTGGCTGACGTCGAGCAGGACGACACGCGAGGATTGGCCTGTCTGGGCGGCGTCGGCGGCAAGTCTGCCGGTGCCAGCGAGCGGGCGCGAGAAGGCCCAGGCGAGCAAGGCGACGGCCGCTACTCGCAGGCCAAGGATGATGTAGTCGCGCAAACGATGGATGGCGCGGCGTTGATGGACGGCCTCGCGCACGAAGCGCAGCGTGGACAGCGGCAGGCGGCGCGGTCGCGGCCGTGTCAGCCAATGGATCAGCACCGGCAGGCCCAGGGCTGCAGCGCCGATCAGCAGTGCGTAAGGATGAAGGAAGATCATGAGTGTCAAATGTGGAATTTGAAATTCGGAGTTTGGAATTGGGAAACGGCTGCGATGTCCATCGCACGCTCCCAATTCATCCATTCCCGATTCTCAATTTCGCTTCACCCGCTTCTCTCCACAAGAAAGCCGCTCAACGTCTGTAAATACGGTACGGCGGTGGAAACCCGCCGATAGTCGCAACCGCTGGCCAGGGCGAGCGATCGCACCATGGCAGCGTGCTGTTCAAAACGGTCCTGGTAGGCCCGGGCAATGTCGGCTGGGGAACAGTCCACGCGTCCTTCGCCTTCGAGGCCTTCGAATCGGTAAGCTGCGCCTGCGGGCAGGCGTTCCTCTTCCGGATGCACGATGTGCAGCACAACCACGTCCCAGTGTCGATGACGAAACAGCCGCACGCCCGACCAGGCGGCTTCGAGGTCGTCGACGAGAAAGTCGCTCACGATCAGCAGTACGCCGCGACGAGCGATGCGGCCGAAGAGGTCGCGCAGACCGTCCTCAAGCTGCGTGGTCGGGCGGGTTTCGATGGCTTCGATTGCGGACTGCACGCGGGCGGCGTGCGTGCTGGTCGAACCAGGTTCCACGAACTGCTGAAGGCCGTCTCCGAGCAGGGCCAGGCCGACCTGGTCCTGCTGGCGGGTGATGACGTGGCTCAGAGCGGTGGCGAGATACTGTACGTATTCCAGCTTGGAGCCAGTGCGCGGGGACCCGGCTTCGCTAAGGCTACGCCGGACACGTAAACCCCGCGCGTCGAGGTTGCGCGGGGACAAACCCCGCGGCTCGCTGCCGAATTGCATGGAGGCGCTTGCGTCGATGCAGAGCATGCAGTTGAGGTTGGTTTCATCCTGATACAGCCGCACGTAGGCGCGGCCGGTGCGGGCCAGCACCTTCCAGTCCAGGCGGCGGAGATCCTCACCCTCGACGTATTCGCGGAAATCGACGAATTCACCCGCCCCGCCCTGCTGACGCGACAGGTGCCGGCCGCTGTAGACGCCCTCGATGCGATGGCGGGTGGTGAAGCGCATGTGCTCCAAGGCGGCCATGGCACGAAGGTCGAGGAAACGGGATGTAGGTTGATCTGCCATGCGTGCTCTTTACAGGAAAAGACAAGCCGGTCGGATCACTCTCCCACGCTTTCCAGCAGTTGCCCGATCACGTGCTCGGCGGTGACGCCGTCGCCGACCGCGCGATGGTTGACGATAATACGGTGCCTTAGTATGGGCATTACAACCGAGCGGACATCCGCGATTGTCGGAGCGGTTCGGCCGTCGAGCAGGGCCCGAGCCTTGGCTGCCCACATGAGGTTCTGCGCTCCGCGCGGGCCGGCTCCCCAGGCGACGTAGTCGTTCACGTATTTGCCGGCGCGTTCGTCGCCCGGCCGGCTGGCCCCGCACAGCCGAACTGCGTAGGCGGCAACCGTCTGCGGTGCGGGCACGGCGAGCACCAGATTGCGGAGTTCGAGGAAGGTATCGCGATCGAACACCGGCTCGGGCATCGATGGTGTGCCGCTGGTGGTCCGCAGGACGATCTCCTCCTCCTGCTGCGGGCTGGGGTAGCCGATGCGGATCTCCATCATGAAGCGGTCCAACTGGGCCTCGGGCAGAGGATAGGTGCCTTCCTGTTCGATGGGGTTCTGAGTGGCCACTACCAGGAAGGGTTCCTCCAACAGGTGGGTCTGCCCCCCTACCGTGACGTGGCTTTCGGCCATGGCCTCCAGTAGTGCGGACTGCGTCTTGGGGGCGGCGCGGTTGATCTCGTCCGCCAGTACCAGGTTGGCAAACACCGGTCCTGGCCGGAAAATCATGGTCGGAGAGGCGGCCTGACCGTCGCGGCCGAGCAGTTCGTAGCCGGTGATGTCCGAAGGCATGAGGTCGGGCGTAAACTGGATGCGATTGAACCGCCAGTGGAAGACGGCAGCCAGGGCTTTGACCATCAGCGTCTTGGCCAAGCCGGGCACGCCCACCAGCAGCGCGTGCGAACCGGTCAGCGAGCAGATCAGGAGCAGGTCGAGCGTCTCGTCCTGGCCGACGACCACCTTGTGCAGGTTTTCGCGGATGGCCCGCACGCGGTCGATGAACAGCCCGACGCGTTCACGAGCTACCGCCGTATCGTTGAGTTGTTCAGTCATGAAATGAGTTCCTGGAGAATGGCGGCACCCTGCGGCCGCTGGACAAGGCCCTTTCAACAGTGGGAAGCCCAGGCAGGCTGCTCCTGTCATGTAAGACGCTCGCCGAGCACGAAAGGTTGCAGCGATGCTTTCGCGAATAGTGCCGGCTGCCGATGGCGGAAATCCGACGCGGCCTGGGATCGATGAGCTGTGCCGCCAAACGGCCGGAGCAGCTTGGGCGTTTTTCGCAGCATAATCACTGCCGGTTACTGACGCAACCGCGTCCAGGAAGCTTGGTCCAAAATAGACGCAGCCTCGCAAGAATGGCACAAGCAGGCGGCCGAGGCGAATTGACGGCGGATTTGAAGCATCGATATACTCGGCGGTATGGGTGGATCTGCATATGACCGCGTGGAGCTCGTCCGCGGCGATATCACGAAACTGGCGGTCGACGCCATCGTGAATGCGGCGAATACCTCTCTGTTTGGCGGAGGCGGGGTGGACGGAGCCATCCATCGGGCGGCGGGGCCGGAGTTGCTGGCTGAGTGCCGCAAGCTCGGCGGATGTCAGACCGGCTCGGCCAAGATCACCAGAGGCTACAAGCTGCCCGCCAAGCACGTGATTCATGCCGTCGGTCCGGTGTATCGCGACGGCAAACATGGCGAGCCCGAACTACTGACCGGCTGCTATCGAACCGCCTTGGATCTGGCGGTACAGAATGGTTGTCGGTCGATTGCTTTCCCGGCAATCAGTTGCGGCATCTATGGCTATCCGATGGCTGAAGGGGCTCGGATCGCCTTGGGCGAGGTCGCACGCTTTCTTCAGGATCACGACGCGCTCGAGAAAGCCGTGTTTGTGCTGTTTGACAACGGAGCGCTGAAAGTATATCAGCAAGTGTTCGAGAATTGAGCAGAACGCAGCCGTAAAAAGCGCGGGGTTAAACCCCGCGGCTCGCAGAAGCGCGGCGTTGGACCTCGCGGCTCGCAGAATCGCGGGGCTGAACCGCGCGAATCGGAGAAGCGCGGGGCTGGACCTGGGTACGTGTTTGCGTTTGATCGCGTGTTCTCGGCCCCAGCGGGGCCGTTGAAAGTAGCCACGGATGAAGCGATGGGCAAAGCCCAGAGCGGAATCCGTGGATAGGTCGTGTACAATCGTTTTTTCTTTTCCTCCCCGACAGGGGCGGCTTTCGCCGCCCCTGTCGGGGAGGAAAAGAGTGTGTGCGGCGGAATCTCCACGGGTTCCGCATCGCCAGGGGCAAGCCCTGGCGACTTGCTACACCCGTGGCTATTCTCGTGCGGCCCCTCCGGGGCCCAAAGAGAGGCCGACTGTCAACACGTACAAACCCCGCGACTCGCAGAATCGCGAGTTTGAACCGTGCGGCTCGCAGAAGCGCCCGCGCGGCGCGCAGGTGCGGGGCTGGACACCGCTTTCAAACGCGAGGCTGCAGCTCGCAGCTCGCAGAAGCGCGGGGCTGGACCTCGCGGCTCGCAATGGGATGGGCTCACTACTCTTCTAGGGTTACAACATGAAACTTACGTGGCAACGACGTCAACTGCACCTCAAGCATCCGTTCCTGATCGCACGGTCGATGGACAACCGCAGCACTAACAAGGAAGTGATGCTGGTGCAGATCGAGCACAAGGGCTACGTCGGCTGGGGTGAGTGTGCGCCGATCAGCTACTACCATCAGTCTCTGGATTCCAACGAGGCGGCTCTCAAGGAGATGGCCGGCATGCTGGGCGACGATCCGTTCGCTCTGGATGCTATCCTCGATCCGCTGTGGGCGAAGTTCTCCGGCCAGTCGGCGGCGGTGACCGCTGTTGACGGTGCACTGCACGACCTGATCGGCAAGCTGCTCGATATCCCGGTGTGGAAGCTGCTAGGCCTGGACAGGCAGCGGGCTCCGCTTACGTCGTACACCATCGGCATCGACAGCCTGGAGATCATGGCCAAGAAGGTGGAGGAGGCGGCGGACTTTCCCGTGCTGAAGATCAAGGTCGGTACCGAGCAGGATGAGCAAATACTCGACCTCATTCGCAAGCTGGCCCCGGACAAGAAGCTGTTCGTGGACGCCAACTGCGGCTGGACGCCGCGAAACGTGGTCGAACGCTGCAAGCTGGTCAGCGGATACAAGCTGGACCTGATCGAGCAGCCCATGCCGCCCGAGCAGACGGACGGCCAGAACGAAGCACGGGCCGCGGTGGACGTGCCGATCATGGCCGACGAGAGCTGCGTGCACTGGGACGACGTGCTGAAGTGTGCAAAGAACTTTGACGGTATCAACATCAAGCTGAGCAAGTGCGGCGGCATCCGCAAGGCTGTGCAGATGATTCACACGGCGCGTTCGGCGGGCATGAAGGTGATGCTCGGCTGCATGGTGGAAACCTCCGCCGGCATCTCGGCCGCCGCCC
Organism: Phycisphaerae bacterium; assembly: GCA_046704145.1. Classification (GTDB taxonomy): domain Bacteria; phylum Planctomycetota; class Phycisphaerae; order UBA1845; family PWPN01; genus JACQVT01. Next base: position 6,572 of record JBJKSL010000713.1, on the reverse strand, counting down.
ACCTCACACCGATGGTCGATTTCGTCGATCTTGACGGGCACATGCTGCTGGCGGACGACCCCTTCGAAGGGCTCGGCGGGCAGAAAGGTCGACTCACACTGAGCGACCGACCGGGGCTGGGAATCGTCGAGAAGAAGTGAAGAGCTCTCGCCCGCAGATGAAGCAAATAGAGCGGATTGAAAAGTATCGGGGGGCCGTTATCAATCTACCTGCAGCTTGATGGCCTTCCGCCAGACGCGTCGCTGCTTGTCCCACCAACTCGCACCGGCAGGTTGGCTGGTGGTGACGGGTTTGCCGGCGTTGGCGAAGGGCTCGGTTGTCTGCTCGAGCCATTTGGTCCAGGCGTCTGCGTCGTAGTCATGCGTGGTGCCGGTCAGGGCCATGAGCGATCGCTCGGCAGTGTCGGCGATCATGAAGTCCTGGTCGCGGAGGGCATTGATCAGCGGCGTGAGCACACGTCGATCCTTGAAGCTACCCAGAGCCCTGGTCGCGGTGATCCGGACATTGCGGCTGCGGTCGGAGCGCATCATCTGGATGTACATCTCGCAGGCGGCGTTCTGCTGGTCTGCTGACAACAATCCGCGCTGCTGCAGGGCCGACAGTGCTTCGGTTGCCTCCCAGCGGACATCATCGTCCGGCGGAATTGCCTGGCCGCCCGGGCCGGTCGTGGTCAGGATGGTCCACAACGGCTTGACCGGTCGTTCATCCTTGTAGCGGCCGAGAATGCGGATGGCTACGCAGCGCACCTGCGTGGCAGGGTCTGTGCGGGCGGCGGCATCGAGGACTTGGAAGGCGTTCTCGCTGGCGTAGTAACTGCTCTCGCCGATGCGGGTCACCGCGTCCCGGCGTTGGTCCGCACTCTTGGCTTCCAGGGCGGTGGTGAAATTCTGCTCGGCCGAGCGCGGCTTCCAGCGGCGTTTGTCCGCCTCGGAGCAACCACTGAAATTGGCGACGAGGAGAAGAGTCAGAAGACAAGAAGAGTAGAACCACGGAATACGCGGAAGACACGGAGAAGATAATCCGGAGGATAGCAGCTCTTTATCTTTACTCTTCATTCCGTGTGTTCCGTGTATTCCGTGGTCTGACAATTCTTCTGGCTCAAAGCTCACAGCTTAACTTGATAGCTCAGAGCTTGGCTTGCTGCAGCGTGTGCTCGTGAAAGAACTGCTCCGGCGTGACCCAGGTTACCTCGCGAATGGGCTGGCCGAGAAAACGTCCGCCCACCTCGCGGAAACGCTGGGGATTGTCACTGACGTAACAATGCAGCCTGCCGCGTTCGGTGGACGAGGACAAAGCGTCCATCTCCTCAAGCTTGCGTCGCGAAGCCAACGCGGTGGCTTCGGCCGAGTCCACCACCTTGGAGGCGGGCATCAGATCATCGACTGCTTCGGCCACCAGCGGATAGTGCGTGCAGCCCAACAGCACGACAGCCGGCTCGAGGCGTTTGACGGTTTCGAGATACTCAGCCAGCAGCCGCCGCAGGATCTCGTCGTCAGAGCCGCGACCTTCCTCGATCAGCGAGACCAAGCTTGGACACTGCCGTTGCGTGACCGGCAGCATGGGGTCGATTGCGTGGATGGCCCGCGGATAGGCCTCGGATGAGACGGTCGCCTCGGTAGCCAACACGGCGATGCCTCGTCCACCGCACTGGGCGACGGCGGCCTCTGCCCCCGGCTTGACCACACCAACGATCGGCACGGGCATGCGCGGGGCGAGGTCCTCCAAGGCCAGCGCACTGGCCGTGTTGCAGGCCACGATGATCAGCTTGGGGTCGAAACGCAGTAGGAAGTCGCAGTTCTGCACTGCGAATTGCAGCACCGTCTTGGAGGTCTTGGTGCCGTAGGGCACGCGGGCGGTGTCGCCAAAGTAGACGAGGGTCTCATGCGGCAGATTGTGCTGCAGAGCTCGGACAACGGTCAGCCCACCCAGGCCCGAATCGAAAACAGCAATCGGTTGGTTTTTCATCAGCACCCGTCCTTGAGTACCTCGGCGGCAACGACGCCCCGCCGGCAACGTCCATGCCTACTGATCTGCTTGAGGCTTTGCTTAGTATGACTCGGTTGCTGCAGGATTCAAGGGTTTTCGGCTGGAAGGCCACAAAAAGCGGTCGCATCGAGAGCGTAGCCCGCACCACAATTCTCAAGAGGGGGTCTTCGCTTGCGGAAGGCATGGCTATCCGATAATCTCTCATCTGTCCATATCGTGACCATCGCGTTTAGAGAAAGGAAAGCGGAGAGTTCGATGTTCAACTTGCGCTGCAAGTGTGGCAGACGGCTCAAAGTGCCGGAATCGATGATCGGCAAGGTCGGACGCTGCCCGGCGTGCAAGACGGCTCTGCGGCTGGTCGCACCCCACTGGGAAGAGCACGGCGGCACAAGTAACGACGCACTGCTGGAGATTACGGAGGGGCCCGACCATGTGGGCGAGGTGATTCTCCTGGCTGGGCCGGGACCGATCGAGGTGGGTCGCCTGCCTGGCAAGGATCTCCTTCTGCCCAGTGGGAGCGTGTCGCGAAATCACTGCCAACTGCTGCGCGTTGGTGCGGCTTGGCGGGTTGTGGATCAACAGAGTGCGGCTGGAGTGCGGGTCAACGGAGAGCGAGTCGCGGCGCGCGAATTAAGTCGGGGCGACTCGCTTCGGATAGGCGACTATCACCTGTCCTATGTCTCGTGGGACCAGGGCGATCGTCACGAGGCGAAGGTGGCTCCGCCAATCGCGGATTCGGAAGGTAACAACGTTGCGAGTGCGGTAGACCACCGGTCCGAGGACCAACCAGAAGACGCCGACCTTCTGGGTTTGGGCGAGGGACTGGCCAGCGGCAGTCTCTACGATCTCAGTGATGGCGATGTGATCGACGTTGCACCTCCAGAGCCGCAGCGAATCGTTGCTCCGCAAGTCCAGACCGGCGGCCCCACGTGCCCCTCGTGCGGCAGAGCGTTGGCTCCGAATGCCAGAATCTGCGTGTCCTGTGGCGTCGATTTGAAGACCGGCCGTGCGATTCTCACCGCTCATAGCCATGACTTCGACGCAATGTACGAGCGGGCCGAAAGCATAATCCGCGTGATCAGCTGGTTTATCTGGTCCGGGCTCTATCCAATAGCTTCGGAAGGTTTTGGCCTGCGCCGGCCTTATTGCACCTGGCTCATTGCTGCCATTACCACGGTGACCAGCTTGCTTTTCCTCGGGTATGAGGCTTCGGATTCGCCGAAAATGGCTTCGCTCAGGGACTACATGCTCTGGGTGGGCGATGCCAAACCTAACGCTCAGCAGTTGGAGTTCCTCTACACTTGCACCTCTCTCGGCGACGGCGCTGCCTTTCAAGCGAGGTACGACGCATCCAAGCAAGAGCTTGTCGCCAAGCTCGCGAAGCAATACAAGACAAAGGGCGAGAGCAAGGAGGCGGTTCAAGCCGACGTAGAAGCAGCCGTTGCAGTGGCTCATGACGAACTGGTCATGACTGCTCACCAATCCTTGCCGCCGGACAAGCAATGCCTTGGCCATTTCGCCGGCTATCAACTGCTGACTTGCGCCTTCGTTCACGCCGGACTGATGCATCTGATCGGCAACATGATTTTTCTGCTTGTGTTCGGTACGCGCATCAATGCACTGATCGGCAACATCGCCATGGCCGTGCTGTATCCGGTGCTCACGTTGTGCGCCTCCATCGTCTACATGGCCAGCGAGCAAGGCTCCTTGCCTCACCCCTGCGTGGGCAACTCGGGCGTAGTCATGGGCCTGGCCGGCATGTATCTGGTGCTCATGCCGGTGCACAAGGTGCACATGGTTGGCTGGTGGCGTTTGCCTTGGCTCTCGCTGTTGCGGCAAACCTTCTTCCCGCTCTATTACAAGTTGTGGGCCATGCGGGGATTCTGGGTCGTGCTGTTGTACATCGGCTTTGACATCGTCGATGTGCTGCTCGGCAGCGAGGACGGCGTCGCGCACTGGGCTCATCTTGGTGGCTTCTTTTTCGGGATGGGCATCGGCGTACTGCTGTTGTTTACACGACTGGTGAATTGCCGTGGCGCAGACATGGTCTCCGCGCTCATGGGGCGGTATGCCTGGGCTCTGGTGGGTAAGCCCGACCCGAACCGCAAGGGGCTGCTGGAGTACGGGTGGTAAGGCGCGTTGAGGCGAGGGCCTTCTGGACTGGGCGGAGGCTCCCTCCTGCACTCCGTCTGGTCTGCGGCGGAAGTGACCAGCATGCTTGCCGCCGTGCTGGCGCGACCACAGGCTGGACCACCGCCACTCCTCCGCCCGCTGCACCAGCTCGGCCCGCACCGCGTCGCCCACCTGGCGGTAGACGCTCAGAGAGTGGGTCTGCACTGCCGGATTGTGCCGGACTTGATGGTGAATACGGAACGGCCGGACCGTGCGGAACCTCACGTCCTCAAGCGACGCAAGAAGCAGTACCCCTACGTGACAAAGTCTCGCACCGAGTTGCGTAAACGCTTGAACAAACGCAAGGATGCGGCTTAACTTAATGGCATTCGGACTGATCCCTTTCTTTGTCCATCAAGGAGGAGCAGTATGCGGTTCATTATCGGTCTGATTGTGCTCGCGTTCAGTCTGACAGTGCATGGAGCAGAACCAGTTCGGACCGCCCAGGTGGACGACAGCCCGGCCAATGTTCCCCAAAGTCGGCCTCTGGATGTGCCCAACGCCCCAGCAACGGCTATCGAAGACCACACGAACGGAGACACCGCGCAGATGAAACAGGCGCTTCTCAGTCTCCCGCAGGCGCGCGCGTTCTTGAATAGAAGCCTATCCACGGCGGACAAAGAGTGGTTGCACAAGGCGACGATGGAACATCTGGCCGGCTGCAGGCTACCGGCGAAGGACGGCACGTTTCTGTATACCCCCGACGGGGTCGGCAACTACCGCGCGCTCTGGACGCGTGACTTTGAGTACATGGTCCACAATGCCGGCTCACTTTTTAAGCGCGACGACATCCGGGCCGGCGTATTGTATCTCCTTCGGGGTCAGCGTGCCGACGGTTGTATGCCCGATCGGGTGACCGCCGCCGGCACACCGGTTTACAGCCCGGGGCCAGAGAACAAGCCCATCGCCGATCACGCGTTAGACAACGGCGCCTTCATGGCTCTGCTGGCGGTGGACTACCTGACGCTGTCGCGGGACGAAGACTTCTTTCACCTGCACGAACCCGCCTTGCGACGCGGACTGGACTTCGTCAACCGTGCCGACAACGGCCTCGTCTACAATGATCCGGCTCGGCCGCAGTGTACATACGGCTTTACCGATTGCGTCGGCAAGACCGGCCATCAGCTCTTCGACTCGTTGCTGTATGGGGAAGCATGCGTCCGAATGGCCGACGCATGTCGCCAATGCCGATGTGGCGAGCCTGAAATCTACGAACAGCGAGCCGCTCTCATTCGCAAGAACATCGAACTGCTCTGGGACGATCGTGCGGGCATGTTCCTTGCGGCCGACCGCGATTGTCGGCAGATCGATATCTGGGGATCGGCCTTGGCGGTGTATCTCGACGTTGCTTCGCCGCAGCAGGCCGATCGCATTTGCGCGTTCCTTGACCGGCATGCCGGCGATGTCTTTCAACGTGGGCAGGTCCGGCACCTGCCGGGCAAAGAAACGTGGTCGCGCCTACTGCACCCGGTGGCGCCGAACACCTATCAAAACGGCGCGTTCTGGGCAACGCCGCTTGCCTGGTTGTTACCTGCCCTGTGCACGCACAAACCGGACCTGGCTGCACGTCTACTTCGTGACGCCATCCGCGACTTCCGCGCGAACGGTGCGAACGAGTGCATCAACAAGGACTATCGCGGCGTGCCTCAGTATGTCGTATCCCTGACGAACGTATACGGTTTATGCGATACTCCAAAGCGTTGATGCGTCATCAACGTCTACTTTGGATCATCTGCTCGATGCGTCGGCACGCTTGACAAGAAGAAAAGGTGAGAAGAAAACGTATCAGGGAGAATCTCCAGCCCCTTCCGCGGTCTTCCCCGTGGCCTGAGCGTCAGATCCAGCTTCAGACGGGCGGCCATCCGCTGTCGCCAGGCATCCTCGCCCAACGGCGCACTGCATTCTATCAATCCGCGTTCCTGATGCCAATAAAATCATCCTGACACCTTATTCTCTTGACATTTTACGTAAACGCGGCAATCGTCCGCTGGTCCAGCAAAAGGAGATTTTCGTGGATACACGCTACGCCATCATTGTAGGGCTGGTCATCTATGGCTGCCTGATGCTTGCGGTCTCGATGTTCTTCATGACTCGCGTGAAGAAAGCAGTCGATTATCTCGTCGCTGGACGGGGGCTGCCGTACTGGGTGTTGTCGGGGACAATCGTCGGCACGGGTATCGGAACCGGCGTCGTGATCGGGGCATCAGGTCTTGCTTACAAACACGGTTGGGCGGGATCAGCATACCCCATCGGCCTGGGCCTAGGGACAATCATCGCCGGGCTATGCTTTGCCTCCATGCGCCGTCACAAGTTCATGACGCTGAGCGAAGAAATTGCGTGCTACTACGACGGCAACAGGGCGGTGGTGGAGATCTCGAATATCAGCCTGTTTATCTCGCAGCTATCCTGGCTGA
>JBJKSL010000712.1:0-3683 GCA_046704145.1 Phycisphaerae bacterium | reverse complement strand
TCGGCTTTGAAGACACAGCCGAGGGCGGCTGGGCTACAAGGACGGCCTGACTCCAAGAAGGCTAGCCACATCCGTCCGTCGATCGGCCGGTGGCCCTCCTTGCATCCCGCCGAATTGGCAGTTAAATTAAAGAGCTCGGCTGTGGTCGACGAACTCTGTCGGCTCGGCGCTTATGGTGAGTGTAGCTCAGTTGGTTAGAGCACAAGGTTGTGGTCCTTGGGGTCGGGGGTTCGAGTCCCCTCACTCACCCTCTTCCTAAATACCGCTGAACGCGTAACTTGCGTATCTCCCCGTGTCGGGCAGCGCGGCTCAAAGGCACTGGCTCAAAACGGTACATACCGTTTGAGCGTGTTGCGGAGCACGCGAACATGCTCCGACTCCTGTTTTGTCCTTCGCAACCCCGCAGAATCGAGTTCTGCATAGTCCATTGTCACTGTGCGGCGTTCTTTTCTTCTGGCTGCTCCATGCGCACCAGCAGCCGGGTTTCGGTTTTGTCCTTGCCAAAGTGGATAAGGGCCGGCGCGGTGTCCTGGGTGAGGTTGAAAAGTCCGGTTTCCATAACTACGTCGGGATTGCCCTCCATCTCCCAAGCGGCTCGCTGCGATTGCTTGTCCACTGAGCCTGTGATAGGGACCGTTTCGTCCTTGACGGAGTTGAAAGCGGTGCCGGCGATGTTGCCTTCCTTGCTGACGGCTAGCTGCAGATAGTAAGTGACCGCAGCGTCGTCCTTCTCGCGAGCTACGGCAAACACGCCCAGCGGCATCCACTCGCTGGCGTACTGCTGCATGGCTGCGTCGGCTTGCGGCGTTTCGGCGGCGGCTTCAGTTACGGGCGGAGGCTCGGGGACGGGAACATTCGCAAGTTGGATGGCCTGGCTTGCGTACTGCGCCTCCGTCGCGATTGGCTGGCCATCCCTGTAGACCTGGCTGTTGTCGATGTAGTAGGTATCCCCGTAGTCGTAGTAAACGGGCTGCGTACCGGCGGTGAACAGGCTGCCAACTGCCCACGTGGTCAGGCTTGCCGCTGTTGCGGCTCCCCACCAGTAGCCGGGGTGGAAGCCGTGCCAGCCCCAGAAGCCGCCCCAGTCGTGCCACCTGTTAGACGCAGACCACCCATGGGCGAAGCCATGCCCGTAAGCGCCACCCCACCAGCCTCTGGGCTGAGCGGCGATTCGGTTGTAGTTGACGTTGTTCCGCGTCACGTTGCGGACGTTCACTGCGCGATCATTGCGGTATGTATTCCAGGCATTGCGATCTCCTCGCGCAGGGAGCTGCGATGGGCGATGATATGCGACGGCTCCGGCAGTACCGGTTCTGCCGACGCCGGCGATGCCGCCGGGCCGGTTCGCTATGGACGAGCCGGCAAGAGCGCCCGCGTTTTGTGTGCCTCTGATGCCGAGGAAGTTGCTCAACTCGCCGGAGGAGACACGATTGCCGGGAGGCTGAGCTTCGCCGAGGGGGCGTTGGACGCCAGCTCCGCCGGCGCCGGGTCGGTTAAGTGTGCCGCCGCTGGGGCGTTGGACGCCAGCTCCACCCGCGCCGGGTCGGTTGAGCGCGCCCCCAGTGGGGCGTTGGACGCCGGCCCCACCCGCGCCGGGTCGGTTAAGCGCGCCGCCACTGGGCCGATTCGCGCCCACGTTTGCGGGCCGTTGGGCAAGGTTGGTGCGACCGCCGGCTGAACTGGGCCGCGGTGTGGGTCTGCTGAAGGAAGGTGTGCGGGCAGTGGGCGAAGCGGAACGTGGGGCGGACCGAGCGGAGGAGACGGAAGGTGAAGCGCGGCTGAAGGATGGCGATAGGCCGGCCGAGCGAGGCACGCCGCCGCCACGTGCTCCTCCACCGGCGCGTGCTCCACCGCCGCCTCCGCCTCGACGTGCCTCGGCGAGGGTCACCATCGCACACAGGCACGCGGCCATCAGCAGCCAACGGATGCGTTTCATGGCTGTGCTCCTTCGGTGGCGGGCTGCGTCTGCGGGACGCGGATCATCTTGATGTCTTCCAGATCGGGAAGCATCTGGCCATCCACATCGCGGTTGATCGACGACCACAAATAGCTGTCGTCGTTGATGGGGTGAATGATATTCACGGCAGAGGCGCGACCACAATCGGCCAGTGTTCCCGTGGCTGAGATGATCCAATCACCGTTGCGTTTGCTCCAGGTACTCTGTCCAAAGCCGCCGTCGGAATCGAAGACCCAGGAACGAAAGACTCGATCGGCAGGATCCCACCCAATCACCTCGGATACTCGAAGCTCGGGATGATCATCGTCTTGGACCACGAACGAACGGAGCATGAACCGATGGTTCCTGGTCCAGGCACAATTGCTTGTGACGTTCACGTTTTCTTCCGCGTCGCGCCAACTGCCGACCAGCCAAGCCAGTTGCTGGAGCGGTCCTGCGCTCACGGCGTTCTCAGAGGTCACGTCCGGGCCCACGCTGGTCATGAGCCAGCGGCCGTCCTGCTGTTTGGCGTGAATCGCGCGATAAGGGGCGATGATCGGCTCGCCTTCCTGGGGGGTGAGGGTGGCCACGCCGATCTCGATGGCCCGGTTTCTGAGGAATCGAATCGACTTGACCTCTATGGACATCCTCATGCCGGGGCTTTCGGCGAAGGTCTGCTCCAGCTTGTTCCGGATCTGCTCGCGGCCTTTGAGCACTGGGCCGCTGCCCTCTTCGTAGATAGCGTCCTGGGCGTATTGGCTGATGAGTGCGTCGACATCGCCGCGATTGAAAGCGTCGGCATACTGGGCTGCGGACTGGCGAATGGCCTGCTCCTCTGGAGATGCCGGCTGGGTTGTAGGGGCCGCCTGTAGGGTCAGTGACAAGAGTAGAGACAACGTGGAAACCGCGAACATGTGTGTCCTCCACCTATAGGGCATTCGCCCGTTTATTGGTGACTTACCGCTCGTTTTGTGGTCGAGAACGAGTTGCACGCGGCAAGAAGTATAGAACTCATGGGGGAGGGCGGCTGTCTTCCTTCAGAAAATCCGGTCCTTCCGAGCCGCACATATGGTACTCTCCCTTCGGTCAAGCCAGAGTGAGGGCCTTCGGGAAGCATACTGTCCTTTCCCGATGTTCCTCTTTGCCTGACCTGGATACTTCAGCGTAGAGCCAGAACTGCGACACGGGGATGCAGCAAGAAGAGATAAGTGGGACTGTAATACAGATAAGGCTTTGAGGATAACTGGTTCGCGGAATTCGGCCGACTGGCAGGGGTCAACAGCGTCGAAATTGGTGCCGTACCTGTGACGTCAGTTTGCACGATTACGGCGAGGCCGAAACCGCCATAACCGGCTCGATAAGTGACTAAAATAGGTCACTGCAATGAGCGGCCGTACGGAGGCGCCGCTCGCGCGGGGGAAGGCGCGCAGGAACAGTAGCGTGGCACAGAGGACTACGCTATTCAGCGATACAATTGCCCGAGTTTACTTCTCGGTCCAGTAATCCACGACCACGACCTTGTCGAGGTGCGGTCCGAGGATCTTGCCGAAGGCCTTGTGGGCGGGGTTGGGCAGGTAGGCATCGCGGTCGGCGGCGCTGGCGAAGGTCAGCGTGAATGCGTGGGTCAGACCCTCGGAGTGCGATTCGGGGCTGACGTTAGTACCCCATTCGAGGCGTTTGATGCCGGGGATCTTGCTGGGCAGAGCTTTGAAGGCGTCCACGATGGTCTTGACCTGCTCGGGGGTGG
>JBJKSL010000711.1:0-3152 GCA_046704145.1 Phycisphaerae bacterium | reverse complement strand
TACTGACTCTCCCCGCTATTCATACAATTGCGGGGCAATGTAGGGCAAATGGAAAAAGTGGGAAGAGCTTTGAGGGACGGCCTATAAACGTGAAACTGCTAAATTCGACTTTCGCACTTATGCGGCCTGTTTGACCGCATAAGTGCGAAAGTCGAATTTAGCAGTTTCACGTTTATAGGCCGTCCCTCAAAGCTCTTCCCACTTTTTCCATTTGCCCTACATTGCCCCGCAATTGTATGAATAGCGGGGAGAGTCAGTAATAAAGGGGGCACGGATGAGTGCGACATTAGTTCAAGCCGGTTATGCACCGGTAGTAGTGGTTCAGCGCGAAGTCGAACGTTTTCTGGAGGCAGCCCGCAAGCGCAGCGAACATGACGGACATCATCGAAGACGAGCTCGGCGGCGCCATCATCGGTCCTGGCCGCTGCTGGTTTCGATATCCGGCCGGGCGTTCGAGCCCGACGTCAGCGTCGCCCTGCACAATGCGTCGGAACTAGGCGTGGGCTTCTTATCGCCGGTGAGTGTGCTGCCCGGTTCGACCGTATACCTCAAGCTCTTCTGCTATGATGATTTCTGCCCGCGCGTGCCCGCCACGGTACGGCATGTCACTCCGACGCGGCACGGTTTCCTGGTCGGTTGCGAGTACGACCTGGCCAATGAGGAAGCCTGCCACCGGGCCATCGAGCTCGGCCGCCATTCGCGACAGTGTTGCGAGGATTATTGAACGCATCCGGGTGTTTTATGTACGGCGGCCAACGCGCAACTTACTACCTACGGGGCCTTGGCCGCCGCCTGGAGCCCGCATTAAAAACGTAAGTTGTATGACAGGCGCTAGCCCGGGGCGATTGGGTGTTTCGGCTGACGTGACCTCGCGCGTATAATGGGGCAATGGCACACGCCGAGCAGAATCCCGAGCTCAAGCCTCTGTTCGCCGCGCACTCGCGCAACTGGCGGGAGAATCTCTACGTCTACCCTGTAATCAGCCGACGAAGCGAGGGGCTGTCGGTGGGCGTGAACCTCAACCCCGACAAGGCCTGCAACTTCGATTGCGTGTATTGCCAGGTGGACCGCAAGGTGCCGCCTGTGGTCCGCAAGGTCGATCCCGACGTGCTCCGCGACGAGCTCGACCACATGGCCTCCATCGCGGTCAGCGGCGAGTTGTTCGACGACGTGCAGTTCGGCCACGTGCCGCCTGCATACCGACGCTTCAACGACATCGCCTTCAGCGGTGATGGCGAACCCACCGCCTCGCCGCAGTTTCCCGCCGCCGTGCACATCGCCGCCGAGATCCGCCGCAAGTACGGCCTGCACGAGGTGAAGCTCATCCTGATCACCGACTCGGCCTTTCTCACTCGGCCGAAAGTCGCCGATGCCCTTGCTGAGTTGGACGCTAACAACGGCGAGATCTGGGCCAAGCTCGACGCGGGCACGGAGGAACACTACCGGCTAATCAACCGGCCGAATGTGCCGCTGGCGACCATCCTGGACAACATCACGCAGACCGCCCGCATTCGGCCTGTCGTTATCCAGTCACTGTGGATGAACGTACATGGCTCACCTCCGCCGGATGCCGAGGTCGATGCCTTTGCCCAACGTCTGCGAGACATTCTTCAGGCGGGCGGACGCCTCAAGCTCGTGCAGATGCACACCATCGCCCGCCAGACCGCCGAGCCCTGGGTGACATCGCTGGATGCAGACCTGCTCAACCGCCTTGCTGAGAGGGTCCGCACCGTCATCGATGTGCCGATCAAGACGAATCCGGCCTAGGCTATCGCGCGAAGCGTGGGTATACTTCTTCGCCTATGAGGATTCTGGCACTCGAGCCTTACCTGGGAGGCAGCCACAAGGCCCTGTTCGACGGCTGGATACCGCGCAGCCGACACGAATGGACGCTGCTCAGCTTTCCGCCCAACCGCTCCGCCTGGCGGATTCGCCACGCGACCGTCGCCCTGGCTCAGGAGATCGCCCAGAGAACGGCGGCCGGCGAGCGCTGGGACTTCATTTTCTGCTCGGACATGCTGGGACTGGCGGAATTCCGTGGGCTCGTGCCCGAGCCAGTCCGTTCGCTGCCGGCAGTGGCCTACTTCTTTGAGAACCAGCTCACTTGCCCTGTTCGCCATGAGAGCGAACGCGACTACCAGCACGCATTCTCCAACCTGACCAGCGCGCTGGCTGCCGAACGCGTGTGGTTCAACTCGCGATTTCATCGGGAAGACTTCATCGCCGGCGTGCCCGGCCTGCTCAAGCCATTTGGAAGCGAGCATACCGGCGAAACCATCGAGCGGCTGGAGCGCGTTTCTGAAACGCAATACGCGGGCATCGATCCCTCGCCACCTCGCAGCCCGCGGCCGTCGGGGCCCATGCGGATTCTTTGGGTGGCCCGGTGGGAGCACGACAAAAACCCGGAGGTCTTCTTCGAGGCCATGAAGATGCTCAAGTGGCACGGGGCGGAGTTCCGTCTCAGCGTGCTGGGCCAACAGTTTCTCGAGCATCCGCCGGCTTTCGACTGGGCTCGACAGTACTTCTATTACCACATTGATTGGTGGGGCTACCAGCCGAACCGCCGCGATTATGAGGACGCCCTGGCCGAGGCCGACGTGGTCGTCTCGACGGCCGATCATGAGTTCTTCGGCCTCAGCATCGTTGAGGCCATCGCTGCCGGAGCTTATCCGCTTCTGCCGAATCGCCTGGCCTATCCTGAGATTCTCGGCTCGGCGGACGCGCCCGAAACGAAGGAATTCTACTACCAGGGTGGCGTCAGGGAGCTTGCCGACCGGCTGATTCATCTGGCCGATCTGACCAGCCGTAACGAGCTCTGGCAGGGTGAGCCCGAGCGAGCCCGCCGACTTGTCGAGAAGTTCCACTGGACCAACGTCGTGCCTCAACTGGATTCAGGATTAGAGCAAGCCGCACGCGAATGAGTTGATAAGCGGGGTTATGAAGCATGAAGAAAAGCGTTCAATTCGTTGCGTTGTTTTCGACCGCATTAATGGCTCCATCTTTCGCTCAGGCCGGGCCTCCTTCCTTCCGCACAGCGAAGACCTGGTTCCAGACCAACACCGGCTACGACCCTCGCATCGCCATCGCCACTGACGCCGTCGTGGTGCATCGACATGGCGACGGTGAAGAGTCGTTGACCAAGGCTATACAGT
>JBJKSL010000710.1:0-5631 GCA_046704145.1 Phycisphaerae bacterium | reverse complement strand
GCAGCGAGTTGTACGACTGGAAGCCGGAAAGCACCTACATTCAGGAGCCGCCCTTCTTCACGGGCATGACTGCCGACCTGCCGCCGCTGGAGGCCATCCACGATGCCCGTTGCCTGGTGCTGGTGGGCGACTCGGTGACCACCGACCACATCTCGCCGGCCGGTAGCATCAAGGCTGACAGCCCCGCCGGCCTGTACCTGCAATCGCTGGATGTGCAGCCGAAGGATTTCAACAGCTACGGGTCTCGGCGTGGCAACGATCGCGTGATGACGCGCGGCACGTTTGCGAACATTCGGTTGCGCAACCTGCTGGCTCCGGGAACCGAGGGCGGAGTTACCACCTACCTGCCGACCAACGAGGTCATGAGCATTTACGATGCGTCGCTCAAGTACAAGCAGACGGGCACGCCGCTGGTGATCCTGGCGGGTAAAGAATATGGCACGGGTTCATCGCGTGACTGGGCGGCCAAGGGCACTTATCTGCTCGGCGTTCGGGCGGTCATCGCCGAATCCTTCGAGCGTATCCACCGCAGCAACCTGGTGGGCATGGGCATCCTGCCGCTGCAGTACAAGCAGGGCGACTCGACTGCTTCGCTGGGGCTGACCGGCAGCGAGGTGTTCAATATCGAGGACGGGCTCGGTCAGGGACTCAAGCCACTGCAGCAACTGACCGTCACTGCCCGGCGTGAAGACGGCAGCACGGTCAAGTTCCCCGTGGTCTGTCGCATCGATACGCCGGTGGAGATCGAGTACTACCGTAACGGCGGCATCCTGCACACGGTGGTCAGGAAGATGCTGAAGTAATACCCATCGCACTTGCCTCGGCCGCCGCCCGGAGCGCGTATTCACAGCGTAATCGGTATAAGGCGGGACGCGAAGACGGAAACAGTTGGCGGGTGAGCCGTGACCCAGATCGGCTCACCCGCTTTCTTTTTACACGATCGGGGCCGGCCGGACCGACATGAGGTTTGCAGCCTCCCTCTAGGGACATATAAGCGTCTCTTACTCTGACGCCGGATGATGCCCGCCACACCTTGGTCATGTCTGCCACCAACTTACAACGCCAAGGTGTTTTTTGCTTGCTGTTGCCACCCGCAGTTCGATAAGCTGCGCCGCTGTCCCATCTCTGTGTATGGGTGTTTTCATTTCCACTGGGCGAGGGCCACACATGCTGTGCCCTCAAGGAGGAACGAACATGCACTGCAGAGTTTCGATGGGCAGACTGGTTATCTCGTGCGCGTTGGTCGCGACGGCGCTCTGGACTACTGAGGCCTTGGCTCAAAAACCTTTGGGAATCGATGTCTCTTATTGGCAAGGCTCGATCTCGCAAACGGGTTGGGACTCGGTGTACAGCGCAGGCAAGCGGTTCGTCTTCGTTCGCGCAACGCACTACACGACTGCGAACGAGACGTACGCCCACGGCGACCCGGATCCGTATTTCGCCACCAACATGACTCGGGCCAAGACGGCCGGCCTGTACGCTGGGGCATACAACTTTGCCCGGCCATCCCTCTGGAGTCCGACTACCGACGCGGACTACTTCCTTCAGTATGCCGCCCCGTACATCAGCGAGGGCTATCTACGGCCGGTGCTCGACCTGGAGGAAGCCGGCGGGACCACGCCGGTCGGAGCGACAAACCTGTCCAACTGGGCCAACGCATGGCTGAACTATGTTGAGCAGGAAACCGGCGTAGAGCCCATCGTCTACTGCAACAGCAATTACGCAACGAATTATCTGAACTCTACGTTGGCATCGCGCACACTATGGA
The DNA here is from genome assembly GCA_046704145.1 of Phycisphaerae bacterium. Lineage (GTDB taxonomy): Bacteria > Planctomycetota > Phycisphaerae > UBA1845 > PWPN01 > JACQVT01. The sequence continues at coordinate 3,863 of JBJKSL010000710.1, read as the reverse complement.
TCGCCAACTTCTCGTGCAGCAGCAATCCGCAGACAGCCAATCCGCCGGCGGGGACCGGAATCTGGTCGACTTGGAATTTCTGGCAGTACTGCTCGACAGGTACCGTCTCAGGCATCAGCGGCTACGTGGATCTGGACGTGTTCAATGGAACTCTGAGCCAGTTGCAGTCCTATGTGATAGCGGCCGGCACTGCTCCGACCATCTCGAACGTGCAGGCCACGAACGTAACCAGCAGTGGTGCGACGATTACCTGGACCACGGACAGCCCATCGACCAGTCAAGTGAACTACGGACTGACGAGTAGCTACGGAAGTCAGAGCCCGCTCAACGGTACGCTGGTCACAAATCATTCGGTCACTCTGTCGGGACTGCAGGCGGACACCACCTATCACTACCAAGCGGTGTCCACGAATGATTACGGCACCACCTCGTCGACGGACCACACCTTCACCACGTCCAGTTCGGGTGGAACAGATGTGGTGGTGGACAACACCGACCCGGGCTGCACAGTTACAGGCAGCTGGACTGTGGGCACGGCGTCCACCCATGTCGGCTCGAACTACATCTGGACAACCGGTTGCGGCTCCACACGCGAATCGCGCGCAACGGCCAAGATGCGCTGGACGCCTTATCTGACCTCCGGCATGTATGACATCTACGTGTACTATGCCGCAGGATCGAATCGCAGCACATACACCTACTGGAAGATCACGAATGCCGGTAGCACGATTACGCTTCGCTGGAACGAGCAGCAGCCGGGCAACGCCTACACGTTGATCAGATCGAACGTGCCGTTCAACACGGGAACGGGCGGTTATGTCGAACTGATGAACAACACCGGTGATACCGCGGTGGTGCAGGGCGATGCGGTGAAGTTCGTTTATGTCGGGCCGCGCTGAGACGCGTCCGCGTAGGAAAGCATCCTTAAGACGCAACCGTGTCCTTTTGCGCGCGGCGACGTGCCCGTAAGTCTATTACGCACGGTTTGGGGGACGCCGCGGTGGGCAGGAGTCTCAAAATGTAATCGGTATCAGACGAAGGTTGAATTGCGGGCAGGCGGGACACGTGGTTCCGCTTGCCTGCGTTTTTTGTCATTCAGCTGGGCTGAGTTGGGGCGATCTTCGGCGGCAGTGTGATGTCAAAGGCTTCTTGCGTGGTGAAGACTCGGCCGGTCAGCAGGTCGGTGAACTCCACGACGGCGGTGACCTTGTCTGTCTTGGGTGCCCCACTCGGCGGCCAGGGACAACGAACCGTGTAATGATTAGTCAGCAGGCGGCCGTACCACATTTTACTCAAGGTCTGCGGATCGAAATCGTAGGTCGAAATGACCTTGGGCTCGGAAGGACGGGACAGATCCAGCAGCGTCACGCGCAGCGAACCAGCGGCCTTGATGGGATCGCCATCTCTGTCGATGGGTCGGATATACAGCACGATGCCGGCATCGCCGGGCTTGTTATCGACGGTGTAGCCGCCGGAGGGAGACTCTATGGAGATCCGCACCGGCGCGGTGAGCTCCTTGAGCTCGGTCATGTTTATGCCGCGAACGTTGGCGACCTGCTGCTGAAGGTTGCGGACGGTCTTCTGCTCATCCGCGAGTTGATTTTCAAGACGACTCACTTGCTCTTTTGAAGTCTGGGCCTGCAGTTGGAGGTCGAAGTACTTCTTTGCTGGCACGGTCTGAGCACAGCCGGCGAGCAGGAGGGCGGGGAAGAGGAAGAGGAATGTTGAATGTTGAATGCAGACTACAGAATCAAGAGGGCGATGTGCGAGACGACGATCCGCCTCGCACATCACCGTATCGCATGGGCCTGAAGTCACAGGCTCGGCCCGTCTTCCCGTTGTTCCCTGTGCATTCAGCATTCTACATTTCTTCCCTACTCCTCTGGCGGTCGCGGGGGTGCTTCCGGCGCCCGCTCGAGGATTTTGTCGGCCAAGCCGTAATCCAGCGACTCAGTAGCGTCGAGCCACTTGTTGCGGTCGCAGTCGACTTCGATCTGCTCGTAAGGCTTGCCGCTATGGTGAGCGATGATCTCATACAGTCGCTTGCGCAGCCGAATGATTTCCGCGGCCTCGATGGACAGATCCGTCGCCGGGCCTTCGAGCACGCCGCCAATCAGCGGCTGGTGCAGCAGAAGACGAGAGTTCGGCAACAGGAATCGCTTGCCCTTCTCGCCGCCGCACATCAGCACCGCGCCCATGCTGGCAGCCATACCGATGCAGAACGTATGCACCTCGCATCGCAAGAACTGCATGGTATCGTAGATGGCCAAACCGGCCGAAACAGAGCCGCCCGGCGAATTGATATAAAAACTGATCGGGGCTTTGCTGTCCTCGTTGGAGAGGAACAGCATCTGAGCGATGATCACGTTGGCAACGTCGTCATCGACACCGCCGCCCAAGAATACGATGCGATCGCGAAGCAGCCGCGAGTAGATGTCGTACGCTCGCTCGCCGCGGCCGGTCTTCTCGATGACGATCGGAATGAGGTTGTTCTGGTGCATAGATAAGTCCACGTGTCTGGTAGCTGGCAATTTGTAGTTTGTAGTTCGGATGACGCTGCCAAACTACAAACTACCAACTACGAAATACAACTCTGCATCCACTCACGACTTCTTTTTCTTCTTGTCCTTTTCCGGTTCGGCCAGGATTTCGTCCACGATGCCGTAGGAGAGCGCCTCTTGAGCGTTCATGTAGCGGTCGCGTTCGATTTCCTTGGCGATTTTGTCCGGGTCCTGGCCGGTATGCTTGGCGAGGATGGCGTTGAGGAGCTTTTTGTCCTTGAGCACCTCCTCGGCCTGGATGCGAATGTCCTCTGCCTGGCCGGTGATGCCGCTGTAAGGCTGGTGCAGCATGACCTTGGCGTTGGGCAGGGCATAACGCTGGCCCTTGGTGCCGGCGGCAAGAATGATCGCCGCTCCACTGGAGGCCTGCCCGATGCAGTAGGTGGCCACATCGCAGCCGAGGAACTGCATGGTGTCGTAGATGGCCAGAGTCTGGTCCACCAGGCCGCCCGGCGAGTTGATGTACAGATGGATCATCTGCTCGCGTTTGATGGACTGCAGGTAGAGCAGCCGCATGATTACGATGCTCGCCGTCCGCTCGCTGATGGGGCCGGCCAGGAAGATGATGCGGTTCTCCAGCAGCATGTCCTCGATGGACATCTCCCGGTACCGCTGGTAAGGGGGAGCCTGTTGGCTCACCGTTTGAAGGATATGGTAGGGATGCTGATCCATGACGTCCTCACTTAAGAAGCTGTTAGCCGTAAGCTATTAGCCGTTAGCCGGAGCAAGAAGATCACGTTTCGTCGGCGAGATTCTGGCCCTTGTCCTTCTTGGACTTCTTGGGCGGCGTCCGCTTCACCTGCTCACGAGGTTTGGGCTCTTCGGACTCGGTTTCCGCCTCGGCCGGGGCCTCCTCCTTGGGAGCTTTATCGGCCTTTTTCTTGCCCGACTTCTTGCCGGCCTTCATATCTTCAAGCTTAGTCTCGGTAACGGCGGCCTTGCCAACCAACTCGTCCAGTATCTTGTCGTCGCGGATCTGGACGTACAGGTTGGTCAGACCACCCTGCTTGGCCAGGTTGTCGCGGACGCGGTCGAATCGCTGCCCCTGCCGCTGAGCGATGGAGGCGATCATGCCGTTGATTTCGCCCTCGGAGACCTCCACCTCGACGGTTTCGGACAGTTTTTCCATGATGAAGGCCAGCTTCATATCCTGAATGGCCTCCTCGCGAGCACTGGTCTTGAGCTCGTCGATGTGCTTCTCGGCCTCTGCCGGCGGAATACCGCGACGGTACATCTCCAGGATGCGGCTGGCCGTCACCTGCGTGATCTGCCGGTTGCTCAACCGCTCGGGCAGTTCGAAGG
>JBJKSL010000709.1:0-11472 GCA_046704145.1 Phycisphaerae bacterium | reverse complement strand
GGCCTGACATCACCGTGCTCCTTCGCTAGCTTGGATTCCGGACGTGCTCGGTCCAGCAATCCACACTCCCAAATCTGCAATGCTTTTCAGTCTGCTACACTCGTCGCCACTGGCGTTTTGGCTTTACGATCTTTGGAGGCCTCCAGCTTGGCGTTCACCCGCTTGACCAGTGCCTCATCCGGGTCCGCTTTGCCATTGGCGACCTGTTTCTTCTGCAGTTCGAGGCACTTCTTCCAGGCTTGCCTGGCCGCATCGAACTGGCCGGTCCGCCAGTCGGCATCGCCCAGATGGTCGTAAATTACCGGATCCTCGCCGTCTTCCATCTTGGCGGAAAGCGCCAGCCACTGTCGCGCCTGCGGGAAGAGCCCCTGCTTGTAGTATAGCCAACCGAGGCTGTCAGTGAATGCCGCTTGGCGATCGTCCTCGCCTACGCCCAACCAGATAACCTCGGCCACGGCGCGGTTCAGCATGTGCTCGGCGTCGACAAGATCGACACCGGCGTCAGCCAAAGAGAAACCCAGATCGTTGTTGATGCCCGCATCGTTGGGCGTCAGCTTAAGAGCCTGACGCAGACAGTCGATCGCCTGCTCCGTGCCCTTCTGCCTCGTGTGTACGAATGCCAGCGACCGCAGCACGTTGGACTTCTGTTGGCCGAGCCGCTCCTGCTCTTTGGCAATGGCGAGGCGATGCGCCATGTCGTTGTTGCCTGTTGCCACCTGTTGCAGTCGCGTCTCGCGCTCATCCAGATCCGCGACCAGCTTGTTACCTTGAGCGATGGCATCGCCGTATCGCTTGGCCTGAGCGAGGTAGCTGACCAGCAGTTGGTCCACCCCGAAGCTGAAGTCCGTCTCCGTGAGCTTCGCGCCGCGAGCCCCCATCTCCTTCACCGTGCTGATGGCCTTGTCGTACTGCTTGGCCAGCAGGTATGCCTCCGCGAGACCCTGCAGGGCGGCCATCTGCTGCGGTAGTTTCTCCGCCGAGGCCAACTGGGCCCGGCAGATCTCGATGCTGTTTTCAGCATCTTCTGTGCGGCCTGCAGCTCGCAGAGTCTCAAGCAGCATGACCTGGTAGCGGGCATCCGTCGGTGATTCCGCTGCCCAGGCGGTGGCCTGCGCTACGGCTTCTGCCGGTTGGCCGGCACCGATCAACCCGCCGGCGGCTTGTCCGGGCAGCTTGCCGATGCCCAACAGCCATTCGCGAGCCTGCGCGTCGTGGTGGTCTTTTTCCAGCCAGTCACGACAGCGTTTCAAGTAGATGTCGTACTTGCCTTCGGCAGCATCAGCAGCCAACAGGTACGAGCGATATGCCGCCACATCGGGCGTCTCGACCAGCCATTTCTCCGCCGCGGCTCGTGCCCGGTCATACCAGCCGGCCTGCAGGTAGGTGACGATCAACCGGCGACGATACAGCGGATGGCGATCCTCGTTGGACTTCAAGCTCAGCAGATGATTCCACAGAGCCTCTGCCTTGGGATAATCCTGGCGTACCAGCTCAACCTCGGCCAGGTTTCGCAAGAAGCCCTCGCGATTGGGATACCACTTCAAGCACTTGGCAATCTGATCGGCCGCTTCGTCGATCTTCAACTGACGCAGCAGCACCATCATGTGAATTTCGTTCGCCTCGGCGTTACGTGGCTCGGCTTTAAGCAGCGGCTCGAGCTCGTGCATCGCGGCCGCATAATCGCCCGACCGATAGAGAGCCATGCACAACGTGCGGCGCGTCTTCAAGTCCTTCGGATGGTTCTCAATCAGCGCGGTCAGCACCTTCACGTATCCCGCAAGATCCTGATTGCGGAGCAGCATGCGCACCAAGGCGGTCGTTCGCATGGTAGCGGGGGCTTCCGGTGCCTGCTTCTGCATATCGGTCAGTTCAGCGATTGCCTGCTTGAGGTTGTTACCCTCGCTCCAGCGGTTGAGCAGATTCATGACCAGCAGTTCGCGAACCTCAACCGACTCCGGCGAGTTGGCGATGATCTTCTCGTAGAGGCGGGCCGCCTCCTTCGGTTGATTCGAACGATCGTACAACCTGGCCAGCAGCAGCGTCGTTTCCGTGTCGGCTGGCTTGGCGGCGATGGCCTTGTCGTAGCACTTGACCGCTTGCGAGGTGTTGTCGAGGCCGTCGTAGCAACGCCCTTCAAGCTGGCTCAGCCGGGCCTGCCAAAGGGCGTCGTCGCTCTCGGTCGGCTTGAGAATGTCCAGAGCTTTGTCCCACTGACAGCGCCTGATGTACAGCTCCGCAATGCCGGTAACCGCAGGCATGAAATTGCCGTCGGCCTGCAGGCTGCGTGCGAACAACACTCGCGCATTGTCAACGCGATCCAGCCGATCCGCCAAGAACCCCAGACAGAAGTATCGGGCCGCCGTCTGATCGCGTTGGCTCTCTTCCGCGGGCGCCGAGGTGATGGCTCCCATGGGTTTGGCCAGGGCCTCGTCAACCATGGTACCGGCCTTGTCCTGCGAGAGTTCAGCCAGCTCGGCCAGTGCACGAGTCGTATCGGTCGGCTCCGAGGCCAACTCCCCGGCCAACGCCCCCAGCCAGTCGCTCAAGTTGCCTTGGAAACGATGGATGGCCACCAGCTTCCACCGCGCTGCCGACGCATCCGGATGCTTGCGTACGACATCATTCAGCAGCTGCACAGCGGTGTCGTAGCGCTTGGCTTCGACCAGCGCATCGGTATAGAGCAATGCCACGCCTACATTGTCCGGCTCCTGCTGGACCAACTGCCGCAAGGCAGCAAGGCCGCGCTCGGGATGGCCGGAGGCACGGTGCACAGCCAGCAGAAGCTCAACCGACTTGAGGCTGCCCTCGCTGGCACTGGCCAGTGCGGCTGCCTGAGAAGCGGCGGCGTCAAACCGCTCGGCCCGCACCAGATCTTTGACTTGCCGCACGCGCAACTGGTTGTCGTCCGGCACGATCTGCAGCGCTGCAGCGATTGCATCCGCAGCCGGACCGAACTGACCAAGTGACTCATATGAGTCAGTAAGTGATTGCAGGACAGGAAGGCGCTTGAGCCTCAGAATGGCGGCCAGTTCCGCATTGGACTGCTCGGCATCACCCAGCCGACCGGCAGCTTGCTGGAATGCGTTAAGCTGGTCGACGCTTGCACGGTAAAAACCGAGTTCCTGCAGGAGCAGACCAAGATGGTATTGCGTCAGTATGCGATAGCTCGCATTGACGGCAGCCGTCGGACACTTGAGCGCGGTGCGATACTCAGTCAAAGCCTGCTCGGCCTTTTCGGCTTTGTCGGCGATCCTGGCGAGCACATAGTGGCTGGCCAAGTCGTCGCCCTGCGCGGAAATGGCGGCTTCTGCGTAGCTTCTGGCCTGCTCGTCCTTGCCCAGCATCAGGCAGGCCACTGCAGCCAGACGGTTCGCCTCTGCATTTTTCGCGTTGTAGCGGATCGCCTGCTCGGCTTCGCTGACCGTCTCGGAATAGCGCTGCTCTGCGAACAGCCGGCCGGCCTCCGTGAGGTGCCGTAAAGCTTGTCGCGGCAACTCCGGAACGGCCGTCGCCGCAGTCGCAGGAGGCGTCTGCGGATCGTTGGGGATCTCACTCAGTTTCGCGTGCGCCCACTTGGGGTCAAAGTTCTCCGGCGGCGGAGGCGGAGAGAAGAGGCTCGCCTCGCCGGACGCCCCCGCGGCACCGGGTCGAGTCGTCGCCGTCGTCGGCCCCAGCGCCGAGCAACCGACAGAGGCCAGCATGCCGAGGCCGATAGCCGCTGCCGACACCGCGATTAGCGCCGTCCGACCACGATTTGATTCTCGCCATGCAAGCACCACCGGCTTACCTCCGCACCCCAAAGCGATGCGTTAAACCCGAGGAAATCACGCTTTTATCCTGGCAACCAGAATCCTGGCGACCCGAGCTGAGGCAGAACCGCCGGCTTGGACCGCGAGCTTCACGACATCTACGGCAGCACCTTGCTCAACGGATACACAATGATGCCCGAGGCGCCCGCCTTCTGCAACAGAGGCACGATGCGCCGTTCGACCTTCGCCTCCAGAATCACTTCCACCGCCGCATATCGGTCATCGGCCAGCGATGAAATCGTCGGCGACAACTCGGCAGGCAGGATCTTGAGCACGGCCTCCAGGTTGGCGCGAGCCACGTTCAGCTTGAGCCCCACCTTGGCCTTGGCTTCAATCGCACCACGCAGCAGCAGGGCGAGGGAGTCGATCTTTTCGCGCTTCCAGGGATCCTTGTACGATTCGCGGTTGGCGACAAAGCGCGGCGTGGAGGTCAGAATCTCGGCAATCACTCGTAGGTTGTTGGCCTTCAGCGATGAACCGGTTTCCGTCACGTCCACGATGGCATCGAGCAGCCGAGCCTTGACCTCGGTGGCACCCCAACTGAACTCGATCTGCACGTTGATACCTTTGCTTTCAAAGTATCGCCGAGTGACGTTGACGAGCTCCGTGGAGATGATTCCGCCTTCGAGATCCTCAGGCTTCTGCACCTTCGACTCGGCAGGGACAGCGAGCACCCAGCGGGCGGGCCGACTCGTCGCCTTGGAGTAGACCAGTTCGCAGATTTCTTCGACGTCGCTGTCGTTTTCCTTGATCCAGTCATGCCCGGTCAGCCCGCAATCCAGCACGCTGTCCGTGACGTAGCGGCTCATTTCCTGCGCCCGGAACATAATGCAACTGATTTCGGGATCGTCGATGACCGGATAATACCCGCGGCTGGGCACGCTGATGTTGAAGCCGGCCCGGGCGAACAAATCAATGGTCGAATCGGCCAGACTGCCCTTGGGAATGCCCAGCTTGAGCACTTTTTCTTCTGCCACGCTTGTCTCCTGAACTTTGAGAGCGTCCCGCTCCCGCGTTTGTGCCTGATTAATGTGAACAGAACCTTTGAACAACCGGGACTTTAATCCGGCATCAGCGGTTCACGAGGGTACGGTGTTGTTGCTCGGGCCGCAGTCCGTCATCATTTCTTCTTGCGAGCACTGCCGGCCGCCTTCGTTTTGACCTTCTTGGGGGGAACGGCCGCTTTCTTTGCCGGGGCTGGTGTCTTTGCGACTTTACTGGTTATGCCGTCACTCTTTGTGCCTTTTTCTTTGGCCTTGGCAGCCTTGCTGCTCTTCTTCCCGCCGGAGCTGCCCGCCTTCGAATGATGATCGTTCGCCGCATCCGCCGGAGCCTCGGCCGGTTCCGGTTCCGGCTCCGGCGCCACCGGCTCTTCCACATCCAGCGCGTCAAGCTCAGGCTCCGGCTCGGCCTCGTCGCCCTTGGCTCCCGGCGGCCTGATTGGCTTCTCCATTACCATACGCTTGGGCGGCTTGGGCGGTGGCGGCGGAGCCAGGTTCAGTATCTCCGGCAGGCGGGTGACCTGAACCCGAGCGCCTTCGGTCGATACGTGCCGATTAAGCAGCGTGACAAACATGCGTCCGTCAGCGGCAGGAACATGTCGCTCCAGAAAGCTTTGCACCTCGGCTGCGGTGGCCGAGCCTTCCACTACGTCTTCCTTCCGCAACACGTAGACGGTCAGATAATCCACGGGGATCGCATGGCCGCCCAAGCTGTGTACCACCACCGAGGCCGCCGCCGCACTGCCAGCCCCCTCCAGAGACTCGAGGTACTCGCGGGCCTCGCGACGGCCGCGCTGCTTGAGGAATGAAAGGTCCAGCGTGTCCTGTCGCGCGCGGATCTCGTTGAGTACGCGCACAATGCACTCGGCCTTTTCACGAGCTTGCGGCACCGCGTTGCCGATCATATCCGCCAGCTCCAGAGGCGGAGTCACGCGCAGCTCATTCAAGTCAACCATCTGCTCGCAGATCTTGCCGAACAGGGCTATCGCTTTGGCGTCCGAGGTATTCTCTGCCAGAATCGCGATGATCAGCTGATGAATGGGATCTGTCGGCTCAGGCAACTCGGGCTTGCCGAGCTTGCGAACCATCTGCTGAAAGAGCTGCTTGACGCGCTTGGCATACTCGCTGCCGCGCTTCATGTGGGTTCCCTCAAAAAACCGAATGTAGAACGATGAATGCCGAATTGAATGAGGAACTCTCGACCTTACAGCTCTGGAATCTCAAATCAGAAATTCCAGATTGACCGCCAGAGCTCCCTGAACGACTTCTTCAACTCCAGATTCCATTCCTCTGCATTCTACATTCAACATTCTTTTCACTCAGACTCGCCCTGGGCTTCGTCCTCGTTGCCCTCCAGGCCCTCCGCTTGCGCTTCCGACTCTGGCGCGGCCGGCGGGCTCCCCGAACACTCGGCCATCACCTTTTCAATCAACCGGAGCGTCTCCTCGCCCTTCTTGATCGATTCGTCCAGATGAAAACTCAGCCGCGGCGTGATGCGGATCTGCAACTCCTTGGCCACCAGCCCCTGCACGAAACCTGCAGCCGACTTCAAGCCCGCAATCGTCCGCCGCCCGGCCGTCTCGTTTCCGATCACGCTGACCCAGACTTTGGCGTATTCCAGGTCGGGGGTGACCTCTACCCTGGTCACGCTAGACAACGGCTGGATACGTGGATCGTTCAGCCGGTTGGCAATGGCCTCACTGACCACCTGCCGAATCACGTGTCCCACTCTTTCAGGTCGAAAAGATTTCATACGAAAAAGCTTTTAGCCATTAGCTCTTAGCTGTTAGCCAAACGAACAACAGCCATCGCTGGCAACTCTCTGCTTTGCTTAGAGCTAATAGCTGACAGCTAATAGCTTTCTTCAAAACACTTCCACTTCGTAGTCCACCAGCGATGCCGCGGCATCCCGACGAACGTAATCCACCATCTTGTCCAGAGCGCTCTGCACGAAGGCGGCGTCGTTGGCCACCATGGCCACGCCCAGTTCCGCTTGCTGGCGATGATCCAGAGAGCCGATCTCCGCCACCGACACGTTGAAACGGTTGGCCAACCGCTCCTTCAGACTCTTGATCGCCCGCCGCTTGTCCTTGAGCGACAGAGACCCGAAAACCACCAGCTTCAGACGCAACGCGCCGATGACCATAGGCATAAAAAGCTGTGAGCTGTCAGCTATTGGCTATCAGCCAGAAATCAAGCAATGACTGTCTGCGGAGATCGGTCTTGTTCTTCTTCTCCGGCTAACAGCTCATAGCTAATAGCTAATAGCTTCTCTACAACGTCCTCGCCTGCTCCACTACTTCATACGTCTCGATCACGTCGCCGGGTTTGAGGTCGTCGAAGCCTTCAATGCGAATGCCGCATTCCATGCCTGCCCGCACCTCGCGCGCATCGTCCTTGAAACGCTTGAGTGAGGCGATGGCCCGATGCCGCTTGTGCTTCACGTCCTCGGCCGTCGGCACGATGATCTGCCCGTCGCGGACCACGCGAGCATTGTGCGACCGGCCGATGATGCCGTCCGTCACGAAGCAGCCCGCAATGGTGCCCACCTTGGTGACATGGAAGATCTCGCGAATCTCGGCCTTGCCGCGCGACTCTTCGGACACGTCCGGAGCCAGCAAGCCCTCCAGGGCCTTGCGGATGTCGTTCACCACCTCGTAGATGATGCGGTACAGCCGAAGGTCCACGCGAGCACTGTCAGCCAGCCTCTGGGCTCCCGGCTCAACCGAGACGTTGAAGCCCACGATCATGGCCTCGCTGGCCTGTGCCAGTACTACGTCGCTCTCGGTGATGCTGCCGATGCCGGTGTGCAGAATGTTGAGCTTGACCTCTTCGTCCGGAATCTCGCCCAACGCCTTGCGGATCGCATCCACCGAACCGGACACATCCGACCGCAGAATGAGGTTGAGTTCCGGAAGCTTGCCGCTCTCACGCTGCTGGAAGAGGGCCTCCAACGTGGTCGGCTTGGCGACCTGGGCCAGAGATTCCTCGCGGCGGGCGGTCTTGACGCTCTCGGCCACCTGCTTGGCGTGCTGCAGACTCTTGAGCACGAAGAACTTGTCGCCCGCATTGGGAACTTCGTCCAGGCCGGCCACTTCCACCGGCGCGCCCGGCGGAGCCTTCTTGACCACCTTGCCGCGATCGTTCTTGATGGAGCGCACTCGACCGGCACCCACTCCACACAGGATGAAGTCGCCCGTCTTGAGCGTACCTTCCTGCACGAGCACGCGCGCCAGCGGGCCCATGCCCGGTTCCATCTTTGCTTCGACCACCGTGCCCGTCGCCGGCAGCGTCGGATCCGCCTTCAGTTCGAGCAGGTCCGACAACGTCGCGAGGTGATTGACCAGCGCCTCGACACCTTCGCCGGTCACCGCCGAGGTCTTGATCACGTCCGTGTCACCGCCCCACTCGGAGGGCACCAGTTGATGCTCGGCCAGTTGACCGTAGATCTTGTTGATGTCCACGCCGGGCAGGTCAATCTTGTTGAGCGCCACGACCACCGGAACCTTGGCGGCCTTGGCATGGTTGATGGCTTCGATCGTCTGCGGCATGAGACCGTCATCAGCGGCCACCACCAGTACCACCACGTCCGTCATGTTGGCGCCGCGAGCTCGCATGGCCGTAAACGCTTCGTGACCGGGTGTGTCCAGGAATGTGACCTTGAGATTGCCGCGTTCCACCTGGTAGGCACCGATGTGCTGAGTGATGCCACCCGCTTCGCCGGCTGCCACCGACGTCTTGCGAATGAGGTCCAGCAAGCTGGTCTTGCCATGGTCCACGTGGCCCAGAATGGTTACCACCGGCGGGCGAGACTGCAGATTCTTGCGCTCGCGACTGGCGAAGTCCTCGGCCACCTTTTCCAACTCCGTTTTAGGTTTGATCACTTCCAGCTCGACGCCAAAGTCGAGCATGACCATCTGCGCGATGTCTGTCGGCAAGACGGTATTACGCGCGATCATGATGTTGTGATCGTTCTTGAACTTGGGCCACAGTTGCTGCATGCCGATGCCCGTGGCCGCGCATAACGCGTGAACCACGATGGGTTCGGCGACCTGTGCACTGGTCTTACGCGGAGCGACGTGCGCCGGCATCCGCACCGATGACGACCGCTCCCGTGCCCGCCGGGCATGGATGCCTTGGCCGCTGGCTGCCTGGAGCCGTTCCTGTCGTTCGAGCAGATCGCGATCGTTCCACTCGCGCAGACGTTCGCCCGTCTCCTCCAATGATCGGCCCGAACGTCGCGGGTTCGCCCGCGCCTTCTTCTTGCTGTCATCTACAGCTGGACCCTTGCCCCTTGGCCCACGCCGAGGTGCATCGCCGTCAGACTCGAACGTCGTCTGTCCGCCGGCCGGAGGCCGAGGACCACGCGGCATCGGAGGCCGGATCGGGTCGGGCTTGGCAAAGCCGACAATCTTGGGGCCTCTCATCTGTACCGGAGCAGGTATATTCTGCGGACCGGCGGGCTTGATTGGTTCCGGCTTGGGCTCAGCAACTTTGGCGGCGGGGGCGAGGTCTTCCTTCTTCTCGTCGGTTTGGACAGGGGCTTCCGTAGCCGGTGCAGATTCTTCCGCAGCGGGAGCGGCTACCGCCGGTTCATCGGCAGACGCCACAGGCTCAACGGCCTCAGCGGCGGGAGCCTCAGCCTCGGCGGCCTCCTGCGTTTCCTGCTCTGTGGCTGCGGCCGCAGGTTCTTCTCCCTCACCCTGTTCCGCGACGGCAGCGTCCTCTTCCGCCTCGGACGGCGGAGCGGCCACCGTCGTAGCGGTATCCTGCTCGGACGCAGGTTCCGCCGTTGTAGCCTTCTTCCGCGTGCGCTTGACGCGCACTTTCACCAGGTCGACGGGGGCGGACTCCTCCACCGACGTTAGCCCGGCATGATCGCTGAACCACTCGCGAATCGTCTCTGCCAGACCCGCCGAAACGGTGGACATGTGGTTGGTGATCCCCTCCACGCCCTCGCTGTTGCATTTGTCGAGGATCGCCTTGCTGGTCACGCCCAGCTCTTTGCTCAGTATGTGAACCCGCAGTTTTTCCGCCAAACCAGACCTCCAATGGCCCCGAAAAGAGCCGCGAGGATAATCCTCGCAATCATGTGTGACCGGCTTACCGCCGATCGATCGGACCGACAGGACGCCGGTCCCACACAAGGTCCGCAGGCCTCTGCCTGCACAACCGCACTTACGCTTGATCCGTCTGCGGCGATGCAGTTGCCTGCTCTTCGCCGATTAACTCTACTGATCCGACCTGAGCCTCCGGGGGCTTGCTGATTTCTGCCTCCAACGACTCGGTCTGTCCTTCCGGTGTTTCCGCCTCTGTTCCCGCTTCAACCGACGCGGCTACCGGAGCACCCTCCGCCTCACCGGCAGGACCTTCGCCGGCAGGCTGTTCGCCTTCGCCCGCCGCAGCAGCTTCCGCCGCGGCCTGAGCCTTGGCCTTCTCCGCTGCGGCCTTGGCCGCCTCGGCCTCTGCCTGCAGCTTCTTGCCCTCCACCGTGCCGATCTCGATGACCTTCTTCGCCGTCTCTTCCGGCAGGCCAACGTCCTTCATCAACGGCTCGATCCCAATCTCCTCGAGGTCCATCAACGACACGATGCCCATGGCCATCATCTTGTCGATGTTCTCGCTGGTAACGCCCTCGATGCTCGACAGCACCTTCTCCATGCCGTCCAGGTTACGGTTGTATTCCGCCGGCGTGAGGATATCGATGTCCCAGCCGGTCAACCGGGCGGCCAATCGCACGTTCTGCCCGCGCTTGCCGATGGCCAGCGAGAGCTGATCCTCCGGCACGACCACCGTCGCCCGCCCGAGCTCAAAGCACAACGCCGTCTCCGCCACCTCGGCCGGCTTGAGCGCATTGCCGATCAGAATCTGTGACGACTCGTTCCATCGCACGATGTCGATCTTCTCGCCGCCCAGTTCGACGACGATATTCTTGATGCGGCTGCCACGAACGCCCACGCATGCACCCACCGCGTCGACCTTCATGTCGATGGAGGAAACCGCGATCTTGGTGCGATAGCCGGCCTCGCGAGCCAGGGCCTTGATCTCGATGATTCGCTCGGCCACCTCCGGCACTTCCAGCTCGAACAGTCGGCGGATGAAGTCCGGATGCGACCGGCTCAGCACGATCTTGACCTGCCGCGGAGCCTCACGAACGTCCAGAATCAGTGCCCGCACGCGCTCGCCCGGATGCTGCGACTCGCCGGGGATCTGTTCGCTCTTGGGCAGGAAGCCTTCGGCCCGGCCCAGGTTCACAATCAGGGCCCCGCCCTCGAAACGCGTCACCGTTCCCGTAACCACCGTGCCCTTGCGCTCGGCGAACTCCTCGAAGATGCTGCCGCGTTCGGCCTCGCGAATCTTCTGGATCATCACCTGCTTGGCAGTCTGAGCCGCGATGCGACCCAGCTCCCGCATATCGATTTTCTCGCCATTGCGAGTAGCTTCGATATCTCCAGTCAGACGGTCGATGGTGACGACAACTTCGTCCATCTGCCCGTATGCCTTACGAACAGCGGAGATCATCGCCTGCTCGAGATCAAAAAACACCGAGTCCTTTTCAATGTTCTTCTCTCGGGCGATGCCGTCTACTATACGAATCAGTTCTGCATTCATGCTCAAAACACCTCTGCTTGTTCGGAACCGCCGCTGCCTCCTGTCGGCAT
>JBJKSL010000708.1:0-2567 GCA_046704145.1 Phycisphaerae bacterium | reverse complement strand
AAGTAGGCGTGGTGCGGTACGTAGAAGTAGACAGCCATCTCATCCACGTCGCCATCGTGATCGGTGTCGGTGTACTCGATGACACTGTCGACTTTGCCGTCGGCCTTGTAATCGGCGACATAAAGATCGTCGCACAGGTCGGGGCCTTTATAAGCGTCCATGTTGCCGTTACGGTCGATGGCCCGAACCAGCAGTGGCTGCACATCTTTGGTGTGCCGCGGGCTGGTGTCTATAAACCAGCACTCATCGCTCTTGCCGTCGCCATTGGTGTCGACAAAGATGCGCTGGCCTGGTTTGGCGGCCTTGACTCGCGCGACCATGGCCGGATCGAGCTTGGCCGCATCGCCAAAGGCTTTCTGGAAGAGCTCCTGACTCTTGTCGGCGCGAGCAGTCGAGGCGAAGAGAAAAAGAATTGCACCACAGAGACACAGAGACACGGAGAAGAGAGAAACCACGGATGAACACTGATGCACACAGATCAGGTACAGCCGTTGCATACCCGAAATACGATTCAAGCCGTGTTCATCAGCGTACATCCGTGGTTCCATAGTGCTTTCTCTGTATTTCAGTGGTGCGATTCTGTTCACACGGCTTTCATGGCTTCGTTCACCGCCGCCAGTGTTTGTTCTACGTCAACTGAGGTGTGGGCGGTCGAGACAAACCAGAGGCCGCCGGGGATGGCGCGTATGCCGCTGTCCTGCAGGGCCAGCCAGAAGCGATCGTACGCAGCTGCGTCTTTGCCCAACGAAGTGCGGTAGTCGACAATCTCCTCGCGATCGTTGAAGGACACGTGGAAGGCTGTGCCGAGCCCGCGCACGTGTACGTCTTTGCCGGCGCGTGTGCCAGCTTCGCGAATGCCGTCCATGAGCTGCTCGCCTAGTGCGCGGGCCTGTTTGAGCAGCTTGCCATCATCGGCAGATAACATGTTCATCGCTGCGAGCGAAGCGGCCATGTACGGCGCGCTGGAGTTATATGTGCCGGCGTGCGTGACCGTCAGATCACCAAAGGCTTTCATGTACTCTCGCTTGCCGGCGATGGCGCTGACGGGAAAGCCGCCGGCCATGCCCTTGGCGAAAGTGGCGACGTCCGGGGTCACACCGAAATACTGTTGGGCACCGCCGAGGCTCACGCGGAACCCCGTGATAACCTCGTCGAAAATGAGTAGCGTCCCGTGCGTCGAGCACAGCTCGCGCACACCTTCGAGGAAGCCGGCGCGCGGCATAATCGCCCCGGTGTTGCACATGATGGGCTCGGTGATGACGCCCGCGATCTGGCCGTGATAGCGGTCGAAGGCATCCCGCACAAGAGCGAGGTCGTTCCACGGACGGATGATCAGGTGCTCGGCTTCGTTGAGATTGAGGCCCTTGGTCGCAGGCAGCGGGAAAGGCGACTCGCGCGGACCGGCGAGGTCCAGCGGCGGGGCGAAGTTCCACATCTGGTTATCGAACCAACCGTGATAGTGCCCCTCGAAGCGCAGGATCTTCATGCGGCCGGTTACGCCGCGGGCCAGGCGGATGGCGGCATGCGTGGCCTCGCTGCCGGAGCCGCCGAAGCGCACCATGTCCGCACAGGGCACCAGCGAGCAGAACTTCTCGCTCGCCTCGATCTCCAACTCGTGCTGACCCGCATACATCTGACCGCGATCCAGCTGCTGCTTGACCGCATCGAGCACCGGCTTGGGCGAATGGCCCAGCAACAACGGTCCGCGGGCAAGCACGTAATCGATGAACTCGTTGCCGTCAGCGTCCCACAGGTGCGATCCGCTGCCGCGATCGTAAAACATGGGGTGCGGCTGCCAGGCTTTGCGGACATTGCTGTGGATGCCGCCCGGGCAGGTCCTGGATGCGCGCTCCCAAAGCTGCTTGGATCTGTCGAACTTCACAGCACAACCTCCGTGCCGCTGGCGGACGATTCATAGGCGGCGAGCGCGGCGGCAACCGCCTGCCGGCCGTCCCAGCCGGTGACCGCTGGTGGACGACGATCGACCACGGCGTCGATGAAATCCTGGCACTGCAGCGTGTACGATTCGAGGCGCACGGGATCGAGAAAGCCCTTGCCCTGCCAATCAATCGGCTCCTGTGTGACGGCGACCTTCCACTCACCGTCGGTGGCTACCCGCAGTTCGCCGTAAGCATCCAGATCCATAAGGCCCTTCTCGCCGATGATTCGACAACTGAACTGCGACCGCGGGAAGGACGGCTTGGGGACCTGGAAGGACGCCCACAGCGTCACTAATGTGTCATCCGCCAGCGACATGAGTACCATCGAACTGCCCTCCACCTCGGTGTCGGGTTCGATGCTGCCGCACTTGGCGTAGACGGTGCGAATCTCCTGCCCGGTGAACCAGCGAACGCGATCGAAGTTGTGAATGGCGTGGCCGAACAGCGTGCCGAGGTTGCGCGGATCGCTCTGCCACTTGGGTAGCCCTACCAGGCCGGTGGCGTTCAGCGAAACTTCCTCGATATGGCGGATGTGGCCGATGGCGCCCTCGTCGATCAACTGCTTGGCCTTAATGTTGCATTTGCGCGTGCGCTGCGAGAAAGCAATCGAACAGTAGACGTTCGAGG
>JBJKSL010000707.1:0-11952 GCA_046704145.1 Phycisphaerae bacterium | reverse complement strand
ATCCAGACCACTTGCGCGAAGAACATCCGGGGGAAGCTTCGCACGGAGATATGGCCCATCAGCATTTCGCATGGGAACCAGATCACCCATTTGAAAGGCAGCACGTTGGCGATCTTCTGCAACGGCCAGGGCATGATGCCAAGCGGGGCGAGCCGGCCGCCGAAGAACAGGCCGAGGCCGAACCAGGCTTGGCCGATGGCGTCCATCCGCGTCACCCAGAACGCGGCCATGGCCAAGTTGTAGCACCAGATGTAGTTGATGACCGCGGCCATGAGAACTGCGGGTATGGCCACCATGGCCTGCAAGCGGTCGGCTCCGAAGTGCGGGTGGGTGATGAGCACGATCAGCAACCAGATGGGCAGGAGCACGCCGAGGGTCACGATCTTATAGGCGAGATTGTCCGCCACGCTTTGCCAGATGGGTAGCACAGGCCGCAACAGGCGCGGCGACATCCGGCCGGTCTGCACGAGCCAGCCGAGCTCGTACACGTCCCAGGCGGTGGCCATGTGTCCGACGACCATGGTCAGCCAGAAGTAGGCGGCGAAATCGCGCGGGGAGTAACCATGGATCGAGTTGCCGCCGGTGCCGGCGACCGCGGCCGACCACATGGCCATGGCTACCGCCGGATAGACCACTCCCCAGATGGCCCAGAGGACGATCTCTCCGCGATACTGGAACATGGTGGCCAGCGACTCGCGGAGAAAGGCGGGCATCGCAGATGTGACGGTTCGCAGGGACATGGGGAAGAGAGGTGTCGGCTGTCAGCTATCAGCTTTCAGCCAGAGAAGACTGGTCAAGAGTTTGCTCCGTTGTTTGTGGTGCCGGTTTGGAACACTTGGCGGATTACGTCTTCGATGGGCGGGTCCTCGATGGTCAGATCCAGTACGGATAGATCGGCGAGCAGGCGGCTGGTTACGGCGGCAGCCTCAGCTTTGTCGACGCGGAGTTTGACCTTGCGGCCATCGCGGGACAGCACTCTGCCCATTTGTTCGAAAGGATAGCCGTCCATGTCGTTCTGCAGGTCGATGGAAATGACCTTAAAGGGGGCCAGGCGTCGGCTGAGCGAGTCGAGCGGTCCGTCGAATAGGATGCGTCCGTGATCGATGACGATGATCCGCTTGCACAGGGCGGTCACGTCGGCCATGTAGTGCGAAGTGAGGATGATTGTTGCCCCGTGGCGCTGGTTGTACTCGCGGATGAACTCGCGGATGCGGTCCTGCATGGTGAGGTCCAGGCCCAGAGTCGGCTCGTCCAGAAAGAGTACTGCCGGTCGATGCAGCAGGGAGACGCAGATCTCGCACTTCATGCGCTCGCCGAGCGAAAGCGTGCGTACCTGTTTTTTTAGTGCGCTGCCAATGTCCAGCAGTTCGATGAGCTCGGTCATAGTGCGGCGGCCCTGCTCCTGCTCGACGTCGTAGACGGCCAGGTGCACCAGGAACGAGTCCATGGCCGGCAAGTCCCAGTTGAGCTGGCTACGCTGGCCCATGACCATGCTAATGCGCTGCAGGTAGGCTGATTCTCGTCGCCAGGGGACGTGGCCCATGACCGTGGCCCGTCCGCCGGTGGGGTGGAGGAGGCCGCTGAGCATTTTGAGCGTGGTGGTCTTGCCTGCGCCGTTGGGGCCCAGGAAACCCACGATTTCGCCGGTTTCGATGTGGAAGCTGACCTGCTCGACAGCGTGCACCTCGCGGTGCTTGCGCAGCAGAAGACTGCGCAGTGCGGGCAGGAACCCGCCCTCGCGTTCGGGGACAGTGAAGGTCTTGCTAAGCGAGTCGACCTCAATCTGGGCCATCATCGCATTCTACGGCATCCGCTGTTTTTTTGTAGCGGGCGGCGACTGCAGCGTCGTCGAGTCCGCACCCCTGATCGCGGGAATGGATTCCCGGTAGAGTGGGTGCGGGAAAGGATTCCCGCACCAGCTGAAACCCTCAACTTACTCGCGATCGAGCGGCCCTGATCGCGGGAATGGATTCCCGGCAAGAGTGGGTGCGGGAAAGGATTCCCGCACCAGCGGTACTCCTACTGCTTTTGGTTTACGCCGGTGATCTTACGGATGTAGTTCACCTCGGCGGGTATGTAGGGGGTGCCGTCGGTTCGGAAGATCTCATGGAACCAGAGCGGCGGCTCGGCAGTGTACTTCTTGTGCCATGAGTCCCAGGGATAGTTGGTCTGGGTCTTGCCGGCTACGAAGCCCCAGTTGTATGCGCCCACCTTCTGCTGCTTGAAGTAGCCGAGGAGCGGATCGAAGGTGCTGCCGGCCGGTCTGGCCATGTATTCAGTGCACAGCAGCGGTCGGTTGTAGCGGCGGAGGTGCTCGACGCACTTGCAGGCCTTGTCGAGCGGCGCGTAGCTGTGGAAGCTGATCACGTCAGAGTTGCCCAACTGGAAGCGTTCCATGGGCGAGAGCTTGGTTGGGTCGGGCCAATTGCCGATCCACACGCCGGAGGTCAGCGGCTGCGAGGGACCGACCTCGCGGGCCCAGGCGAAGGCTTTGCGGATGAGCAGCAGCGACATTTCCGCCTTGTTGGGCAGTTCCTTATCGCCGTACGAGGACTTGTTGTCGTTGTCGGGCTCGTTGAACAGGTCCCACACCTGCACGCGCTTGTCATTCTTGAATCGGCCGACCACATCCTTGATGTAGCCTTCGAGTTCGTCGTGGCGGGCCGGGTTCCCGAGGATCTCAGCACCGGGGCACTGCACCCAGCCGGAGTTGTGTACGTGCGGCTTGGGGGCGGGTTGCTTGCCGGCGTGCGGGTATGGGTCCCAGACGGCATCGAGCGGCACGAACATCACGCCTATGCCGTGCTTGTCGGCGATGGTCAGGAACTGGTCCATGCGGTTGAGGAAACCCTCGCGATCCTGTTTCCACGGCAAGTAGTGCAGGAAGACGCGAATGCTGTTGAAGCCGAGCGATTGTGCCCAGCCCAGTTCGCGGTCGATGGTGGCGGGATCGAAGGTGTCGGCCTGCCACATTTCGAGTTCATTGATGGCTGTGGCCGGGTTGTAGTTGCATCCGACCAGCCAGGGGTGGTTCTTTTGCCACTCTGCGGCCTGCGCGACCGTCCATCGGGCGGTTTTTGCGGCCGGTTCAGGTTTGCGAGCGGTTTCGCCCTGCCGATGTTCGGCGTTGGGGTTGTTACAGGCTGAAACCGCCAGGATTGCCGAGCTTACCATGCACATTGCGAGCTTTCGTCCTGATCTCATTCGCACACCTTTGTTTGTGGGGTGGTTGCCATCCAGAGCCTGTCCATGTGGTCCCTGTTGGGCACGATGATACTCGGATGAGGTTGCCGCACAAGTACGGACACGCGAAGGGATGGCGATGCGTATCAAGGCTGGTGCGGGGTGGGCGGGGCAAGTGTGTGCTGTGCTAGCGATGTCCCTCTTATGTCGGACAGAGCTCAGGGTTAGATACAACGCAGGCGTGCTTGCCTGAGGCGACAGGGGCGATGCGCTCGCGGCGTTGAATGTGGACGTTTACCTCGGGCCCCAGGCGACTGCGCAGGCCGGCCGTTATGGACCGCTCGATGGCAGGCGTGAAGCGGGCGTCGGCGACAACTTCGACGTCGAGTTCATGCAATGATGGCTGCGTGATGCGGAACTGTTGTACGCAGGGGACCTCGCGCAGCACGTAGATCAGCGAAAGGGCGTGCATTCGCCGCACCTCGTCGCCTTGGCGGCAGACGATCTGGTCGGTGACGCGGCCGCGGACCTCCGCGAGCTGCATTGTGGCGCGGCCGCAAGAGCATCGGCCGTCGATCGTTTGTTGTGTATCTTGTGTGCGAGGCGTCGGCAGCACGCCAATGTCGCCCACGCGGTAACGGATGAAGGGCGTTGCGAAGGCTTCCAGGGAAGTGACGACGATCTCGCCGGCTTGGCCCGGTTTGGCGGGCTGTCCGTCGCTATCCAGCACTTCGATGAGCATGTTTTCATCGTTGACGTGCAGACGGCCCGCAGGACAGCCGCAGGCGATCAGGCCGCAATCGCGGCTGCCATACTCGATGACCACCGGTGCCTTGAATGTGGCTTCGATGTCGTGGGCGTCGGTCGGGCTGAGCGTCTCGCCGGTCACGAAGACGGCGCGCGGCGCTTGGTGCGGGTCGAGGCTGCCTTGGTGTTGCAGCATGTACCTGGCGAGCAAGCCCAGGCTGCTGGCGTAGCCGTAGAGCATGCGCGGCCGATGTCGACGGATGCGATCGGCGTAGGCGGCCATGGTCTGATCGGTCATGTTGAACGCGTCGAGGACGAACTGATTCAGCAGGCCGTCACGAATCTTCTTCAGATGATCGTTGGCCGTGCTGGCCGGCGGTCCGGCCCAGACCATGAATTCGAGGTCGCCCGGTCGCAGGTTCCACCAGCGGCGCGTTCGCCAGCGAGAGGCCCAGTCCGCGGCTTGTCGACAGCGGTCGAAGTAGAACTGCAGCGGTTCGCCGCTGGAGCCGCCGGTGTTGTAGAGCCTGGCTGGTCCGCCGGGGCAGTCGCGCCAGGTGAGTTCGTCGAGATGCTCGCGTACTTCGGCACGGGTGAGCAGCGGCAGGGCGGCCAGCGCTTGTTTCGTGAGTTTCGGGTCGCGCGGATCGATGCCGGCGGAGCGAAATCGTTCGCGATAGAATGGGCAGTGTTCATCGGCAAGAGCCAGAAGCCGTCGCAGCTTGGCGTTCTGAATAGCGGCGAGTGCTTCCGCGTCGGCGTGGTCGGTCGCAAGCAATCGGCGGTAGCGGCGCATGGTGTCGCGGCCGAGCAGACGTTCGGTCAACGGCCATGCGATGTTTCCGGCCAGCCAACGATTCATCGGGTCACCTCCAGGGTGGCGCGCGGGGAAGCGATTGCGACTTCCGCGGCACTGATGCTTATGCCGAACACGCGCGTGGTTTGCGGCGTGCGGGCGGCGCGGGCCTGCAGCACGCGGTTGAAGACGGCGTGCACTTCGCGAGCGGCCTCGCTCCAGGTGCGGGCACCGCCACGAGCCGCAATGAGCACGCGGTTGAAATCAGTTTCGAGGGCTTCGCACACCGTGTTGGCCAACGCGGGCAGATCACCATCGGGCACGATGCGGCCGAGTTGCGGCGAGCACACTTGCTCGGCATTGCCGCCCACATCGCCGGCGACCACGGGAGTGCCTGCGGCGAGAGCTTCACAGATGGCGTTGTTCCAGCCCTCACTGCGCGAGGTGTTCACAAACAGATCCGCAGCGTTGTACATGAGGTTGAGTCGATCCGGCTTTACCGGGCCGACGAAGGAGACCGCGGGTGCGCCTCCGCAGGTTGAGATCAGCCGCCGGAGCTTGTGGCGGAAGGTCCATTCGCCGCGGGTGCTGCCCGCCAATACAAGGCGGACATCGCCCAGCCGTGCACGGATTTCGGGCATGGCCGAGACGATGCGGTCGAAACCCTTGATGTGCTGCAGATGGCCGACGGCGAGTAGGTACTTGATCGATGGATCCCAACCCAGTTCGTGGCGGGCCTGCTGGCAATCGAGCGGATGGAAGGTTGCGGATTCCACGCCATTGGGGATTACGTCGACATCCAGGTCGTTGCCGCCGACGCGGTGCACCCAGTGGGCAAGGCTGCGGCTGACGGCGATGCGGGCGTCCACGCCGCGAAGCATGCGGGCGATCTGCCATCGTCGGATGGCGCGCTTCGATAGCGACACTATTTTGCCACGGATGGTGGCGACCACCGGAATGCCGAGCTTGCGGCCGGCCAGCCATGCGCCCACACCGTCGGGATATTCGAAATGGGCGTCGATCAGATCGACATTGTCAGGTCCGCCGTGCTGGAGAATGTGCTGCTCGATGCAGCGGGCGTAGGTAAGGCCGTCGGCCGCCCAGCTGACTACGGGCGCGCTGAGCATGTTCGGGAAGTGTGCAGACAACGGCCAGCATTGGTATGCGACCGCATCTGGACGCCGCAGAAGCGGGCACCAGAGGCGGGGGGAGACGACCTGCACGTCTACTTCCCCGCGGCCAGCCAGTGCGACTGCGCGGCGCTGGATGAACACGCCGTGGTCGGGGTGGCGTTCGGTCGGATAGCACAATGACGTAGTTAGCACTCTCATGCTGATAGACATACCCCTTCCACGGTGCAAGTTTGTGCTTGAGCATTCGCACTCGACGAGGTGTACTGTCGTGCCCACTGCTCCAACACGAACAACGACCACAGTGCCTGGCCGTGATTGGCGGCGCTGCTGACGTGCTGGCGAACCAGTTGATTGACTGCTGCGGGCTCGATCCAGTCGCGACAGGCGGCATCGTGAGCCAGCAATGTGTCGTACAAGGTTTCTCGCAGCGGACCGCGGAACCAGCGGTCGGTGGGCACGTCGAAGCCATGCTTGGCCTCGGCGGCGAAATCGCTCCCCAGCCAGCGGCCGACCACATTTCGCAGTACGTGTTTACCCTGGCCGTCGGCGAGTTTCATTGTGGTGGGCAGACGCGCGGCCATCTCGACCAGGCGGTGGTCGAGCATGGGCACGCGGACTTCGAGGCCTACGGCCATGCTGGTGCGGTCGACCTTGGTGAGGATCTCGTCCGCGAGCAGCGTTTTCATGTCCACATACAGAAGGCGATTGAGCAACTCGGGCGAGGAGCAACGCACGAACAGATCGCGGCCGCGGGTGAACGGATCGTAATCGGTCAACTCGCAGGCCACGTCCGTGGTCAGCAGTGCAGCGGGCAGCTCGCCGGCAGCGATGGACACGCTGCGCAGGTGAGCGGTGACGTCGTCGCAGGCCAGGTTTTGCAGAGTTCGCTTGGCTCGCAGAGGTCGCGGCAGCCAATCGGCCTTGGGATAGATCCAGCCGGCCACGCCTGCTCCGCGCCGCAGCCAAGCTGGTGCCATGGCTCGAGTGGCGCTCTCGGCCAGATCGAAACGATAGCGTCGATAGCCGGCCAGCATTTCGTCGGGGCCGTCACCGGCGAGGGTGACGGTCACACGATCTCGCGCGGCGTTGGCCAGGTGGTATGCGGGCACGGCGCAGGGATCTGCAAAGGGTTCGTCGAAGTGCTGCACGAGCAACTCGGCAGTCGCCGCTGCGTCGGAACGGACGACAAGTTCGCGATGATCGGTGTTCAGGCGTTGGGCCACACGCAGGGCCCTGGCGCGTTCGTCGTGATCGGCCTCGTCGAAGCCGACGGTGTGGGTCAGCACGGGGCCCGAGGCAGCGTGACGCATTGCCGCGACCACTGCTGCGGAATCCACGCCGCCGCTGAGGAATGCGCCCAAGGGCACATCTGCTTCCAGTCGCTTTCGCACAGCCTCTTCGAGCAGGTCGGCGAAAGCATCAGTCGCCTGCTGCGGCTCGAGCTCATGTTCCGCCGTTGCGAAGGGAATATCCCAATACTGCTGCAGGCGATGCCCGCTCGCGGTGAAGCTGGCCATATGGCCGGGTTCGAGCTTATGCACGTTTGCGAAAATGGTGCGCGGGGCGGGGACGTGCCCGAAGGTCAGGTAGTCCTTAATTGCACAAGGGTCGATTCTGCGATCTATGCCACCGCACGCCAGCACGGCCTTCAGTTCGGAGCCGAAGGCTACGCGCTGTCCGTCGTAGTGCCAATATAGCGGCTTGATGCCCATGCGGTCGCGGATCAGGAGCAAGCGTCGTTGTCGTGCGTCCCAGATGGCGATGGCGAACATGCCGTTGAGTTTGTGCACGAATGCATCGCCCTGTTCCTCATAGAGATGGGCGATTACCTCGGTGTCGCATCGCGTGATCAGTTGGTGTCCGCGTGCGCGCAATTGGGTTGCCAGTTCAGTGTGGTTATAGATTTCACCATTGAAGACGACCTGTACACGGCCGTCCTCGTTGGACATAGGCTGATGTCCGGCCTTGGGGTCGATGATGCTCAGTCGCGCGTGGCCTAGCGTCGCATGCGGATCGGCAAATGAGCCGATGTCGTCGGGGCCGCGATGGCGCAGGGTGGCCGCCATGGCGACGCCGCGAATGCGCTCGTCTGGCAGCAGGCCGGCAAAGCGGATGAGGCCGGCTATTCCGCACATAGGGAACCCTCCTGCGGAATATGGCGCGGCGCACGAACGCCGGCCAGACGGCGGTACAAGGCTGCGTGCCTGGCCACCCATGTGTCGAGGCCAAAATGCTTGAGGACCGCATCACGGCCGGCGGCGCCCGCGCGATTGCGCAGCGAACGGTCGAGCAGCACGGTAAGCAGTGTTTCGCCAAGTCGTTCGACGTTGCCGGCCGGGACGAGCCAACCGTTGCGGTTGTGGGTGACGATCTCGCGCATGCCGCCGACGTCACTGGCCACCACGGGCAGGCCGGTGGACATGGCTTCGAGAGTGGCATTGCTGCAGGCTTCGTATAGGCTGGGCAGCACGAATGCATCGGCCGCTCTCAGCAATGGGGCGATATCCTCACGCGGCCCGAGCAAGCGAATGACGTTAGTGCAGCGCGACTCACGAATCTGCGTTTCCAGTTGTTCGCGAAGCGGCCCCTCGCCGACCAGCAGCAGCTTGGCCAGCGGGTTGGCCATGTGAATCTGTCGCCATGACCGGACCAGCACCTCCAGGCCCTTGATGGGCACGAGGTTGGCCACTCAAACTGCAACGTCGGCTCTGGGGTGTACGCGAAGGCGGTGCCTGGTTTCGAGAATCTCGCCTTCGAACTCCGGGGGGCAGAAGCGGCTGGCATCTACGCCGTTGGGGATGATGACGAGCTTGTCGCGCGGAACGCCCAGTTGTTCGTGAAGCGTACGGGCTGCGTCGTGCGACACGCTGAGGACGGCGCTGGCTCGGCCGGTGGCCCATCGGTCGATTTGACGTCGTCGCCAACTCGGAGCCTCCAAGCTGGTCCGCCCGTGAAAACTTAGCAGCAGTCGCACCTTGTTGTTTCCGAGGAGTGCGGCGGCGGCGTCGAACCAGGTGCCTGTGGTGCGGGCATGGACCACGTCCGGCTCAAAGCGTTTGATCAGGCTTCGCAGCTTGCTCCACGATTCGTAACGGCCAAGGCGGCGCTGGTTGCCGAATTCCCAGATGGGCATGTCCGAAGGGCATTCATCGGCCAGATCGGGCTTGATGCTGTCGAGCACGCATAGGCCGTGCTGGACTGCGCTACCGCCGGGGATCTGTCGATCGTGCTGCAGCGAGCGTCGAATCAGCCGCAGCATGGCTCGTTCCATGCCGCCGCTGGACAGTTCAGATACCACGTGGAGTATGCGAACCGGCCGATCGATCGGCAGGACGGTCGATTGCATGAGTGTCTGCGGTATGGGGGCGGTCAGCGTGGACATGCTCCCCCCTTTAGGCTTGGCTTGCGAAGTACCCAGCTGAACAGCGAGCCATGTGCGGGCAGCCAAGCTCGCAGCCCAGCGTCCGCCAGCGTGCGGAGCGGTCGGACCTGCCGCGGTGCCTCCCCAAGGTAATCCGAGGTGAACAGCTGTAACGGCTCGTACGTGGGAAAGAACTCGTGTATCACTGCGAGTGCGTCGAAGCCGGCGTGCTGAGCGCCGCGGGCGTGCGGGTCGACGAGGTCAAGCATGGCATCACCGTCCAGCGTCTCTTGCAGACAGTGTGCCTGTGCGAGCGAGTCACTGATAACCGCGGCGATGCGGTCAGCCTCAAGTGCCGGGTTACGTTCGGCCTTCGGCGTGAGGCCTATCCACTTGCGCAGCCTGCGCAGGTTCTGCCGTGGACTCGCATACCAGGCGAGGCGATCAAAGCCGTGTGATACTCGTCCCATGGCTGACGCGAAATGACGTAAGTTTGGTTCGAAGCCCAGTGCAAACAATCCGCCCGGACGCAGCACACGGTTAATTTCGCGAAGAACGGTTTCAGGTTCCGGCATGTGATGCAGAGCCGCGTTGATGGCGAACAGGTCCACGCTGTCGTCAGCCAGCGGGATTGAGCCGCCATCGCTGGCCATCGCGGTGAGCGTGGCTGTAGAGGGCGACTCTGAGTCCAGGCACTTGCCGGTCGTAGTTCGCAGGGCGGCCGTGCTGATATCCATAGCGATCAAGCGGTCGGAGCTTCGCAGAGTGCGAGCCAGGATCTGCGTGACGAAGCCTGTCCCGCAGGCCAGGTCAACCACGATGCGGCCGCGGCCAGAGGGTGTTGTTTGCGTGACGAACGACTGGGCCACGGTGTTCCAGAACACGCGTTCGACTGCGTGCCGCGCGCGGTGATCCGCATCGAAGGTATGCTGGGTCAGGTCGTGGTAGAGTTGGTTGACGCGTCTTACCACTGTCGATGTGGTCGCGCAGGGGACGGTGCAGAGTGCTTCCATCAGAGTCCTCCTAACGCCGGCAGGCCTGCGCGATCCATGGCCGCCCATTCGGCAAGCTGTTCCCGAACAGAGTTTGTTGCAGCCGCCTCTTCGCGGATTTCGTTTTCCACTGCTCGCGAAATGCATACTGGCAGGGCGATGAGCCACCAGGCTCCTTCGGTGTAGAGACGACTCACGAATAGACCGGATACCGTATAGATTACGAGTCCCAGGCGGTTGGCGAGGATGAACCACTCGAACAGGTCACTGTCTGTCAACGTCGACCTGACCCGTCGAGTCGCCTGGTTAAGGGCGTACCAGGACAGGATCAGCGTGATGACATAGGTCAGCAGACCGGGCAGGCCGATCTCGCCCGCACACAGGATGAAGGTGTTGTGTGCGTCACGAGTTTTGTTTTCAAGCTCCCTCGAGTAGCGTTTGACCTGTCGTGGAAACTGCCCCACACCGACACCCAGCGGGTTGGCTTTGATCATTTGCCATGCGGCGGACCAGATCTGCAGGCGGATGGTAGCCGACGCATCGCGCTGTTCCTCGCCGGTCACCACGATCGTGTCCATGCGTTTCCAGAACCACTGGTCGCTTAGGAAGAAGCCTCCGGCCGCTGCGAGCAGCATCATGCCGGCGATCCACTTTCGAAAGCGTCGCGGGGCGTACGACAAGGCTAAAACGGCAGCGACAATCGAGCCAACGAACGCCGACCGGGCTCGACACAAGAGAACAGCGTTGACGCCGTAGACTCCGGCCAAGAAAGCGGTCAGCTTTAGCAACCGGGATTTCTGCCAGAACAAGATGGCAGCGAAGGGCAGCAGAGCACAAAGGTGGATGGCCAATCCCGCCGACTCGCGGAAGTCGGGGCCGCCGATACCGTCCAAGCGGTTTTTGGTGAAGGCACTGGGCGGAGCGTTCTTTGCTTCGTGCCCGAGGTACAGGATCATGACAACCCAGACCACAGTCAGGATCCAAACTCGCCGCTTGGACACCACGACGTGTGTAAACGCCAGCAGGAACAAGGTCATCTTGAACATCTTGTCCATGATTATGGCGGTTGAGGCGATGCTGCCTACGCCAGTGACCTGGCTCAGCAGCATTGCCAGGTAGAACGCGATGATGCCAACCTCCACCGGGTGCAGAACACGCTTGCCGAAGCGTAGTCGGCTTGCGTTCAATGCAGCGCCGATTATAAGGCAGGCACCGCAGATGAAGGAATACCGGATGCCAAGTGGTTCGAGGGGTATTCCCCACCAGGTGGTCTGCGGATACAGATGGTAAAGCGCTACGTAGCAGACCAGTCCGACCATGGGGTAGACCAAGGCCGCCGTCGAGCTGCCGAAGAAGTAGAGCAGGAACGCTATGCTACGGAACGGCATGGATTTCAGCCTCCTTGCCGAGGACGGGCTCAAGAGCGGGGCGAACGTCCCTGTTCGCGACAGTTTGCAGCGGCTGTGTCAATGCTGTCACTCTTTCCGCGCAGGATGATTCAATGACCGCTCGCAGCAGGGCGGCCATAAGAGACCAGGTGAACTGCGTACGCACGACCTGTGCGCCAGCACGGCCAAGCTCGCTCGCTTGCTCGTCGTCCGCGAGCAGGCGGGTGACGTGGGCCGCGAAGTCCGCTGGACGATCCGCGACCAACATACCGTCGGCTTCAGTGCTGGGCAGGCCATCGGCGGCCCGCGAAGTTGCCACCACCGGACAGCCGTTGGCCCAGGCCTCCAGGAT
>JBJKSL010000706.1:0-2880 GCA_046704145.1 Phycisphaerae bacterium | reverse complement strand
GAAGGACTGATCGGGCTGATTGTCGATCGGTAGCGAGGCGAATAGCTTGATTGGTGTCATGTGCATCAAAGCTTGACGCCAAGAATAGGCATCGTCCTCGCAGCAGTTACATGGGCCCGCGGCGAAGCAGTGGTCAACGATTCAAGCTGCGTGAGCTCGGATAGAAGGTTGGAGCCATCGACAAGAAAAAGACGGCTCAGCCCTTGACGTACCCGGCTTCATAGAAGGCACCAAGAAGAAAACACAGTCTGCTCTTCTTTGTGTCTTGGGGTGTCTTTGTGGTTGATCATCTCTAATCGCAGCGTCCTCGGAAGAGTCGAACCACAGAGGCCACGGAGGAACACAGAGAAAGAACCGCAACGGATGTTTCTCTGCGAGTGTCCTTCTTTTGCGTAAATCTGGATCTCTTCTGAATGCGGAGATTATGAACGTTAGCATTGCGGATAATACGCATTTACGTATTCTTGCGCGCGGCGAGTGGCGCATACATCTTTGGCGGATAGTGCTCGGGTCGCCACGGCGGGGTGCTGGGTCACTTGTTGGCGGTAGAGAGCATCGAGTTGGAGAGGGCGTCGAGTAGGCGGTCCATGTCTACTGGCTTGACGAGGTGGGCGGTGAAGCCTGCGTCCTGGCTCTCTTGGATGTCCTTGTCCTGGCCGTAGCCGCTGAGGGCGATTGCGGGGTTGGTGTATCCCTGGGATCGCAGGTGTCGCATGAGGTCGAGGCCGCTGCCGTCGGGCAGTCCCAAGTCGCTGATGAGCAAGTCGAAGCTGTTGTTGGCTGCGGTTTCCAGGGCGGTGGCCACGTCGCCGGCGGTCTGCACCTGGTGGCCTTTTGATATCAGGATGAGTTTCAGCATTTCGGCGGTGTCGCCGTGATCTTCCACGACCAGCACGCGCACTTTCGGCTGGCGGCCGAGTGGCGGGATCGTTGTGGCAGCGGGCGGCGGTTCAGACGCATGGCCATTTTGGGCGGCAAGCAGCGGCAGGCGCACGGAGAAGGTGGCGCCTTTGTCTTTTCCTTCGCTGTGGGCCTCGATAGTGCCGCCGTGCATTTCGACGAGCGATCGGCTGATGGCGAGCCCGAGGCCGAGTCCACCAAACTCTCGGGTAATGGCTCGGTCAGCCTGGGCGAAGGCTTCGAAGAGTCGCGGCAGGACTTGTGGCTCGATGCCAACACCGCTGTCATGGATTTCGGTCAGCACGCGACCGTCCTGCTGTGCACAACGTACGGTGATGCGGCCACCGCGTGGTGTGAACTTGATGGAGTTCTTGAGAAGATTCCAGAACACCTGTTGAAGGCGGGCGGCATCGGCATCGACCATGAATGGCGCGTTGGCTCCGATCTCCATGTTGAAATGCAGGCGGCGAGCGTCGATATCCGGGCGGCAGACCTCGACGGCCTGGTTGATGACGGTGCAGAGGTCGACGGGTTGCTTGTTGAGTTCCACTTTGCCGCGTTCGATGCGTGTGAGGTCCAGCAGGTCGTCGATCAACCTGGCTTCGAGCTCGGCATTGCGTCGGATCATCTCCAGGTTGTGTTGCGTGGGCTCGTCCAGGCGGCGGTTCTCTTGCAGCATGGATACACAGGCGAGCACGGGGGTGAGCGGTGTGCGCAGCTCGTGTGAAAGTACGGCGAGGAAGCGGTCCTTTGCGGCGTTGGCCTCTTCGGCGGCGGCCTTGGCTCGCTCTGCACAGAGTCGGGCTTCGGCCAGTTGTTCGAGGGCTCTCTTGAGGTCTTCGATCTCCAGCAGTATGCCGAACCAGCGTACGATGCGGCCGTGGGCATCGCGAATGGGTAGGCCTCTGACTTTGAACCAGCGGTATTCGCCGTCGTGGCGGCGCAAGCGGTATTCGATGTCGTAGGGTGCACGTTCTTCCAGTGCCGCCTGCCAAGCCTGATGGGCGCGCTGGCGATCGTCGGGGTGCAGGAACTGGAGCCAATCGTCGCCGAGGTGCTTGTGGGGGGAGATGCCGGTGAACTCCGGCCATTTTTGGCTATGCCAGTCGCAGTATCCGTCGGGGCGGGTTGTAAAGGCGATGCCGGGGATGGATTCGAGGGTCTGGCGGTAGAACAACTCGCTTTCGCGCAGAGCCTGCTCGGCGCGTTTGCGTTCGTTGATATCCTGGGCGGTACAGACAGAGCGGAGAAGGTGTCCCTGCTCATCCCGGATCGCCGAGACGGTGACATTGGTCCACACGGGGGTGCCGTCACCGCGGATGTACCGCTTTTCATAGCTGAAGCGGTCGGTCTTGCCCTCGTGCATCTGCTGGTTGTTGCGATCGCTGGCGGGGCGGTCCTCTGGCCAGGTGAGGTCGTGGACGTTCATGGTCAGCAGCTCTTCTCGCGATCGGCAGAGGATCTCGCAGACACGGTCGTTGGCGGTGACGAAATGGTCATCGCCGTCGGCTTCGAGGATTCCTACGCCGGCATTGAGGAAGAGGGTGCGCAGCCGTGTTTCGCTTTCGCGGAGGGCGGCCTCTGCGTGGCGTGCGGCACTGACGTCGCGGCCGTAGAGGTTGACGTAGCCTTTGTGGGCGACGGGCACGCAGTAGAATTCAAGTGTGGAGCCTGTGGGCGAAGTCACGTCGAAAGAAGACTCGTTTTTGGCCGCCAAAGCGGCCATCGCGGGCTGGTGCAGATCAGGCGGTGCGAATGCCGGCTCAGTCCAACCCATCGCGTGCAGGAGTTGCGCGGCAGCAGGATTGGCGTAGAGGAAGCGTCCCCGTCGGTCGAGTCGCAGGATGGGGTGGGGGTGCTCGGCCGGGAATCGGGCCATGCTGCTGAGTTCCTCTTGGGCTCTTTTTCGTTCGGCCATGACGGCGCGGCTGATCAGGATGCCGACGATGAGGAACAGGCCGATACGGACCACATTCGGCG
>JBJKSL010000705.1:0-12587 GCA_046704145.1 Phycisphaerae bacterium | reverse complement strand
GTCTTGGCACATGAGGCGAGGACATCGGGGGACTCAAACGCGGTGCGGATGGTGATGGCCAGCGTGTGCGGCTCGCCGGATTTGCACAGCAGACCGTTCTGGCGGTCGGTGATGAACTCGGTGATGCAGGGCACCGCCGATCCGATGATCGGCACGCTTGCGGCCATCGCCCATGCCAGGTCGCCGGTGGGCACGTCGGATACTGCCGGCACTACCAGGGCGTCGGCGACGGCCAAGAGGTCGGCGGGGGAGAACTGATTGCCGGTCAATCGGTAGGCCTGGCGGCAGTAGATGCTCTCAACCAGCCGTCCGATCCGCCGTTGTTCGCGCGAGACGCCGGGGACGATCAGCGTTGCGTCCGGCCAGATGTGATGGAGTATCGCGGTCGCCCAGGCGGCGAGGTACTGGCCGCCCGGCCGTGAGGGGGGCGACATGGTCAGCAGGACTCGGCCTGTTTCGGGCAGGCCCAACCGCACGCGGTCTGCGGATTGCCTGGCCTGGCGCAGCTCGGTGAAATCCACAGCCGGCCGAACCACCGCGGTTGTCTCAAGCGGGATGCCAGCCTCGACCAGGCGTCGCTGGACGGTGCCCGACGTGCAGACGAGGTCGAAGTCTCGACCGGTCCAGGAGACGGCTTGCCGCCAGCGGCTGAGTTGCCGAGCTTGGCTGGGATCGCAGACTATGCCCACGGCTGTGGATCGCCCGCCCCAGCCCCAACTGGCGGCCGCTATTGCAGGAGTGCTCCATGCGAGCACGGCATCGGGGCGCTCCCTTCTGAGCCAGCGCTGCAGCGGCAGGGCCGATATTACCGGCCAGGAGGTCAGGCGGGTCACACGCTCCATCGTTACGTGCTCCGGCCTATGCAGCAGAGGCGGCGGTGGCCCGAATGCGAGCACGCGCTGCGAGACCTCGCCAGTCGGTAGCTTCCGCAGGAGTAAGGAGCAGAGCCTTGCGGCGTCCTCGCCGGTCGCGTCGTCCACGATATGCAGCAACTTTATCGCCATCGAGGGCAGATCATGATGGAGTGAAGGCTATATATCAAGCCTGGGGAGAGTTCCGCTGGCAAATTCTGGTTGAACCGGTGTTATAATGATCGAAGCATAGGGCCAGTCTTGCTAATCTGTTGGAGCGGAGGGAAGCAGGTGTTCATAAGGACTCTGCTGCTGATTGCCAGCGTCGCGCTGTCGCGCGTCGCAATCGCTGCCTGGGTACCTGCCGCCGATCAGGCCTCGCCAACTCCGCAGACTGCTCCTGCGAGTCTCGAGCCGCTCGATAAGACGCAACTACTCCGACCCCAACGGAAAGTCTCTACGCATCTGTATCGGCTGACGCGCGAACTGTCGGCACGCGGCGCAACGCGGCAAGCGGTGCTGGCCAGCCGGCCGAGTGTGCTCAGCAATCGTCTGCAGAAGGTCAGCGACGCGGGCATGGTGCAGTGCTATGTCGAGTACAGCGGGGCGGCGGATGCTGTGCGGGCTGCTATCGTCAAAGCGGGCGGAAAGATCGAACTGCAGGCGAAGGGAATGAGCTTGTTCCAGGCGGAACTGCCTTATGATCGGATGGAGGCGGTGGCGGCCGACGCGGGGGTGCGGCGGATTCGGCTGCCTGGATATCGCATCACACGAACGGGTTCGGTTCTCTCGCAGGGCGATGCAGTACATCGATGCAATGTGGTGCGGGCCAGTCGTGGCTTGACCGGCGCCGGCATCAAGGTTGGCGTCATATCTGACGGCATCAACGGTATCGTGGATTCACAAGCCTCAGGGGATATTCCGCCGACATACGAGGCTATGTCTGCGCGATCCGACGGGAACCTCTACGATGGGGCAGAGGGCACGGCCATGATGGAGATCGTGCACGATCTGGCCCCCGACGCGTCGCTGGCGGTCTCAAACCCGGGTACCAGCGTCGAAATGCTCAGTGCGATCGATATTCTCGACTCGACCTTCCACTGTAATGTTATCTGCGACGATCTGGGATTCTCGGATGAGCCGTTCTTCGAGGACGGCGACGTTGTGGCTCGCATTGACCAGGCGGTGGCTGGCGGAGCGATCTACTGCAGTGCGGCCGGCAACGAGGGCTCGCAGGCGTATTACGAGGGCGACTTCGTCGGCATTTCCCAGAAGATATCGCGCAACAATATGACCGTGCAGAACTTCGACGGGGCCGGCGATTGGAACATGAACTTGTCCATCCCAGCGAATAGCAGCAGCGTGATCCTTCTGGAATGGAACGATCCCTGGGGCGCATCGAGCAACGACTACGATCTGTTTGTTACCAACGATACGGGAAAAACGATCTACGCGGCTTCGGAGGATTATCAGGATGGCACCGGCGATCCGTGGGAAGCGGTGCAGGTTACGAATACCACGGCGAACCCGCTCACACGTTATATTGTCGTTCGCAAGTATTCAGGCGTGGATCGTCATCTGAAAATCGTGCTTTGGGGCGGCACACTGACGCAATACGACACCTCTGTGGGGAGTATCTACGGTCATCCTTCCGGGCTCAATGTGATAGCTTGCGGGGCGGTGCGGGCCAGCACTCCGGCGACGATTGAGTACTTCAGCAGCATCGGGCCGGTGCGGATCGATTTTCCTTCGCTGGTGTATCGCGACAAGCCTGACCTGTGCGGGGTTGATGGCGTCTCCGTCACTGCCAACGGCGGGTTTTACAATCCGTTCTATGGTACTTCTGCGGCGACACCGCACGTGGCGGCTGTCTGTGCGCAGGTCTGGAGTGCCAACCCGAGTCTGTCCAACACTTACGTGCGAGACCTGGTGCAGAACTCCGCCGTGGATCTGGGCGCGACCGGCTTCGATACGGTCTTTGGCTTCGGCCGGGCGGATGCCTTCAATGCTGTCAACGTGGTCGAGCCGGTGCCGGGAGATTTCGATCACGACGGCTATGTGGATGATGCCGACATGCTTGCCTTCATGGATTGCGTCTCCGGCCCCGGCATTCCGCAGAACGGCACGCCTGCTTGCATCGCAGCAGATTTCGACCACGACAACGATGTCGATCAGTCCGACTTTGGCGTGCTGCAGCGATGCCTCAGCGGTACGAGCCCCGGCGATCCGGCGTGTGCCAACTAGGGCATTCACGTCCGTTTCTGAGCTTGGCTGGCTAAGCCGAGATCACTGCCTCGCAATACAAACCACGTCGTGCCGATGATGCCGAATACGAAAGCGGTCAGCAGGTTGACCTCTGGGCCGATGGCGTGAATCCGCCAGAGGAAGGCTCCGCCGAACGCCGCGATGGAGACGATCACGTCGCGGACCAGGTAATACGCGCCGAAGGTGATGGCCTTGGCGTCCTCCGGGGCGAGGTCCATGATCAGAGCCTTGCGGGTGGGCTCACCGAACTCCTTCAGCCCGCGGATCACGAAGGCACCGACCAGGGTCCAGAAGGATCTCGATACCAGCAATACCAGCGGAAACAGGGTGAAGAACACGAAGGTGGCCGCGACGAAGGGCTTCTTACCCGCGCGGTCGGCGAGGTAGGCCACGGGGATGTAGACGGCCACGGCGGTAGCCATCTCAATGGTGGTGAGCAGGCCGAACTGCGTCGCGTCGACCGGATGGGCGATGACGTCCATGGCCCAGACCACGACGAACGCGTCGGGGATGCGCTCGCAGAATCGAATGAGGATGTCGGCAGTGAGCAGATTCCGCAGCGATGGGCTCATCGACCGCACCCAGCCGACGGGGTGCAGGCCGAAGCGCTCCAGCAATGGGCTGGCAGTGGTGGGGCGGTCGTCTTCGATCAGTCTCTGCTGCAGGAAGATGGCCACGACAGCGAGGATGGCGGCACCGGTAAAGGCGTATCTCACGCCGGTCACGCGGCCGAAGTGGTCGATGATGATGCCGCCGGCCAGGGGACCTAGTGCCTTGGGGAAGCGACGTACGAGGGAGTGCATCGATACGCCCATGGTCCGTTTGGTCGCAGGCAGAACGAGTGCGATCAGGCCCATGGTCGCGGGCAGCGAGATGGCCGACCACGAAAGGAAGAGCACGGCTCCTGCAATGACCGCCGGCCAGGCTGGAACTACGGCCACAATGGTAAAGCCGCCGACGGCCATCAGGTTGAAGGCGAGCAAGGAACGCTTGGTGCCCAGCCGGGCGGCCAAGTATCCGCCGGGGAACGAGTACAGCGCGCTGAGCAGGTCGTCCATGCCGGCCAGCAGGCCGATGGAGATCGCACCTCCGCCGAGAGCCATCAGGTAGATGGGTAGGAAGCGCTCGGCCATGTGCTCGCCCATGCCGACGAGCACGACCATGCCGAGCATCCCGACGATGCTGCGGCGTAGAGCAAGAAAATCAGCGATACGCTTCATGACGTGCGGTGACTGCGCCCCCTTTTATGCTCCCTTTGATTACCACCAGCCGCCAGGGGCAGCTCGCAGGGAGAGTACATACTGGTCATCAGTTCGTTGGCCGCGTGGCGGTCGGCTTCTGCGGCAGGCGGATCACCACCAGGTTGTCGAACGAGCTTGACGCATCCGCCTTGGTCCACAGGCCGATCATGCCGGCTTCCGTGAACGTCGAGTCATGCAAATCGAGCAGCTTGGCGTCGTTCAGCCAGCACTGGATGTGGTCGCCAATCATGGTTATGCGCAGCGTGTACCACTTGCCGGTCTCGGTTTTGATTTCGGCGGTCTGCAACTGCTTCCGCTTGCCGGCCTCGATCTTGTATACGCGAAAATTCGTTTCCAGGGGGTTCATGCGGCACACGTAGTAGTTGTTTTCATTCTTGGCTCGCCAGATCAACCCGCCGCCCTGGTCGTGTGTGCCGCTATTTCCGCGGATGTCCGTCTGCATATCGAGATCCTTGAATGAGGTGTTCTCGGCGATAAGCATGTTGAAAGTCGCATTGCCGTTGTCCGTATTGACGGCCAGCACGTTCGGCAAACTAGGGGCATCAGCGTCGGCAGCGACCTCCCAGGTGGCTAGGGCCTTGGTCGGGTTGTTTTGCTTGGGCATCCATCGCGAAGGGATCTGTCCGACAGGAATGTCGTCGAAGGTCCACACCGATACAAGGTCAAACTCGTCCTCCACCTGCAGGAGCCGGCCGCTGTCCGCATCGAGGTCAGCTTCCTTGGTGTGGTGATCGGCGGTCATCAGCAGAATGTGGTAGATCGGTTGGCCTTTGGTGGCCCCCAACTCAACTTTGTAGACCGTTGCCTTGGGGAGGCGGGCTTGCACGGCCTGAATCGCTTTGGCCAAGGTGATTTTCGCCTGGAAAAGCGGCTCGTGCTGCTTGGTAGCTGGGGCGGTGCCGGTCTTTCCAGTTATGGCTTGTATCAGGACCGTCTGAGAGGCACCCTGCTGGTTCAGCACCTTTACAGACCAAGTGGGCTCGTGCTGCAGCATCTTCAACTCAATGCCGACAATCGTACTGGTCCCGGCCTGCTTGTGGGCAAGCTCGGCGGCTTGGGCGGCGTCGATCCTGGCTCGACTCAGGGCGTTAATGACGGATATGCGTCGCTCAGATAGTTCTGTGCCGGCCAAGGCGGGCCCCGCGGCAAAAAGACCGGTCATGACTACAGCGAAAGCAACACGTGCGGTTTGCATAAGGAAGCCTCCAACTGGCGTCGTGCACTCGCCAACGAAGATTATAGATAGGAGGGCTTCTTCGCAAACAAAGGTGCGTGAAATGATGAAGCAACTGGCGCATGGCTGCCGACCGTCTAGCCTTTGCTCATGGCACCGTTGTTCACCTTGTGCAGCAGGTCTCGGGCCGCCAACGGTACGCGCAGAGCCGGTGCCGGGCCTTCAAAGGCTTGCAGCAGAGGGGCAATCCAGCGAAACGATTGCTGCGGAAGCAGGTCGTGGAGCACATGGTGAGCCCCCTCGCGCAACTCGACCGAGTCAGCGTGATCGATGAGGGCCATCAACAATGGTCGCAATGACGGCAGTCCGACGGCAATCAGGCCTTCGGCGGCAAGCCAGCGGATGCTGACGGACTTGTCTTCCAGACGCGCGATCAGTGCCGGTGCCGAACGTGGGTCTGCTATGTTGGACAGAGCCTTGGCCGCCTCCCAACGTACCCGGTCCAGCGGGTTGTTCAGTGCGCGCACGAGCGAGTCTGCTGCCGGCGGGCCGATCTCTTCAAGTGCCAGCCGGGCCTTTCGCCGGACCGTCACGCTCTTGTCGGCCAGATCGCTTATTAGTTCGGCCAAGACACGGTCGGCCTGGACGGTTTGAACCGGATCAGCTTGATGTGAGATCGCCATAAACTCTCCTCGCGGGCTCCTGGCGTTTAGCCTCAACCACATTCTAGGCATCCCCCGATCTGCAGGCTCAACTTTCCATTTGGCGGGGCCACCTGTACCATTTGCGGTGCAAGATGGCTTCTTGCGTAGCATGCATTGTGCGGCTGCACCTCGACGTCGTGCGCGTCCGAATGCGGCTGGCCGTTTTGTCTGACGCGGAGGAGATTCGCGATGCTGTCACGTGTGGAGAGACTGCCCAAGCCCCACCCTGATTTCCGCAATTTGCTGACTGTGCTGAAGCGCGGCAAGCCGGCGCGCGTGCCGATGTTGGAGCTCAAGCTGGATGACGAGATCCAGACCGCACTGCTGGGCGAGCCGCTGATACCATGGTCGGCGGGCGCGGCCGAGGAGCAGCGCCTGGCCTCGGTTCGGCAGCACGTAGGTCTGATGCACCGCCTGGGGTACGACGTATTCCGCATCCGCACACCCATACCGTTTGCGAGCAGCAAGGTAGTGGGCGACGACACTGCCGGACTCAGCCGCGGGCAGCGGTCCTGGCAGGACGAGCATACCGGCCCTATCCAGAGCATGGCCGACTTCGAGCGGCACTTTTGGCCACGGCAGGCGGATGTGGACTACTCGCAGGCTGAAGGCTTCGCCCGCGAACTGCCGGAGGGAATGGCGTGTATCGGCTACGCCAGCGGAGTCTTCGAGTGGAGCAGTTGGATGATGGGCCTCGAGCCGTTCATGCTCGCTCTGTACGAGACGCCCGAGCTCGTTCGAGCCTTGACCGACCGCATCGGCCAGATCATCTACGACGCCTTAGTGCCGTTTACGCAGATGGACCACGTGGTCGCCCTGTGGACCGGCGACGATCTCGGGTTCAAGACCAGCACGCTGATCAGTCCCGATCATCTGCGGGAGTACATCCTGCCCTGGCACCGCAAGTATGCGGAGCTTGCCCACCGCAGCGGCCGGCCCTATCTGCTGCACTCCTGCGGCAATCTCGGCAGTATCATGGCGGACCTGGCCGACGACGTGCGTATCGACGCCAAGCACAGCTTCGAGCAGGTGATCGAGCCGGTCGAGCACTTCCATGCCGCCTGGCATCACAAGATGGCAGCGATCGGCGGAGTAGATGTTGACTTGCTTTCGCGTGGCGCCCCGGAGCAGGTCCGCACGCGTACGCTGCAAATCCTCGAAACCTGTGCCCCCGGCGGCGCATACTGCGCAGGCAGCGGCAACTCCATCACCAACTACATCCCTGTGGAGAACTATCTCGCGATGGTTGAGGCCGTGCACGACTACAACGGCCGATGAGAGACGGCCTCTTGGACGTGGCGGAGGCTGGAGGGGGCCTTGCGGTCCGGCGGCGATACTCATGTGGGACCGGCTTCCAGCGGTTTATTGAACCGCAACGCGGTTCGACAACATAGCCCAGGGTCGTGCAGCGCACCCTGGGAAAACAGGCCCCAAAACAAGATGTCAACCCTGAAAGGGTTACACAACGGGGGCGTTTGTGAAACCCTTACAGGGTTCAAAACAGTATGGCGCGTCCGTCACCCAGGGTGCGCTGCACGACCCAGGGCTGTGGTATTCAACGCCGTTGGCGTTGCAGAGTGCTCAACGTATCGTGGCCGCTAAACACTTACTCCAGCGGTCATCGATCGGCAAGACGCCAGTCCCACACGAGAAAGTGTGTCGTGCGTTCGTGCACGATAAGTTCGGGGCAAGTCTACGACTTGTAGACGTTCTTCTTGGCTCCCTTGACCTTCGCGCAGGCATTGCGCGTGTCGACCACCAGCCGCGCGTTCTTCACGATCATCGGGTAGTCGTAGGCGTCGTGATTGGTTGAGATCACCACACAATCGTAAGACTTGAGTTTCGCCGGCGTCAGCGTCACCGACTTCATCTTGAGGTCGTGCTCGCGCTGCTTGTGCGTGCTGGTCACGTGGGGGTCGTTGTAATCGACCTTGGCCCCGGCCTGCTTGAGCAGCTCGATCAACTCGATAGAGGGCGACTCGCGAATGTCGTCGATGTTCGGCTTGTAGGCCAGACCCAGCACCAGTACTTTCGCCCCATTGATGGCCTTTTTGTGCGTGTTGAGGGCCTTCATCACGTGCTCGACCACGTAGTGCGGCATGGCCGTGTTGATTTCGCCGGCCAGTTCGATAAAGCGCGTGGGCATGCCGAAGTGCCGAGCCTTCCAGGTGAGGTAGAAGGGATCGATGGGAATGCAGTGTCCGCCCAGTCCCGGCCCAGGGTAAAAGGCCTGGAATCCAAAGGGCTTGGTCTTGGCCGCGTCGATGACCTCCCAGACGTCGATGTTCATCTTGTCGAACACCATCTTGAGCTCGTTGACCATGGCGATGTTCACGCAACGGTAGACGTTCTCGACAATCTTGGCGGCCTCGGCGATGTCGCAGGTGGAGACGGGCACGACCTGCTTGACTGCACGGGCGTACAGCGTGCTGGCCAGCTTGCCGCTCTTGGCGTCCAGGCCGCCGACCACCTTGGGGATGGTGCCGGTGGTGAAGTCCTTGCGGCCGGGGTCCTCGCGCTCGGGCGAGAAGGCCACGTAGAAGTCCTTGCTGGCCTTCAGGCCCGTCCGCTCCAGAATCGGCACCAGGATCTCGCGAGTGGTACCCGGATAGGTCGTGCTTTCCAGGACCACCAGCTGCCCCTTGCGGAGTTGGCCGCTTATGGTCTCGGCCGTCTTGATGACGTAGGTCATGTCCGGGTCGCGAGACTTGGACAGGGGGGTGGGCACGCAGATAATCAGAGCGTCGCAGTTGCGCAGCGTTTTTGCGTCCGCAGAGGCCTCGAACCGCCCGGTGGCTCGCATGGCCTTTACCCGTGGCGAGCCGATGTGCTCGATGTAGCTCTTGCCCGCGTTCAGCTTCTTGATCTTTTCCGGGTCGATATCGAAGCCCAGGGTCCGAAAACCGGCGGTGCAGAACACCTCGGCCAGGGGCAATCCGACATATCCCATGCCAAGGATGCCAACTCGGGCCTGTTTCTTGTCGATCTTGTTGAGCAGTTCGTCGTACAAGTTGTTGCTCCTGTGACTTGTTAGTGTGGACCGGTTTTCAGCCGGTCACTTTTCCGCCGGTAGCGGCGATGCCTTTGGCCAGTCAATATAGACATGCTTGGGCCATTGGCAAGACCGTGCGGCAAAGGGCATTCGATCAACATATGTCGGCCAAAGCCGGCTTGAGCTATAATCGGGTTTCATTTTACGTGGACTTGGCAGCCTTCTATTCTGCCGAGGCGAGCCCGCGGGCCCAATTCGGCAGCCGCGGCTCAGGAGGATCAGATGCAGATTTCGCTTTCACGTCCGGACATCACCCAGGCAGAGCGGGATGCAGTGAACGATGTCTTGATGACGCCAGTTCTGTCACTGGGGCCCAAGGTCCCCGAGTTTGAGCAGAAGTTCTGCGATTACCTGGGGGTCAAGCACGCCGTGGCTGTCAACAGCGGCACCAGCGGCTTGCACCTGCTTATCCGAGCCCTGGGCATCACCGCCGGCGACGAGGTCATCACCACCCCTTTCTCGTTCATTGCCAGTTCCAACTGCATTCTGTTCGAGAACGCTCGGCCGGTCTTCGTGGACGTTGACCCCGACACCTGGAATATCGACCCCACGAAGGTTGAGGCCTCTATCACCCCGCGGACCAAGGCGTTGCTGCCGGTGGATGTTTTCGGTCAGCCGGCCGACATGGATCCCATCCGGGAGATCGCTCGGCGTCACAACCTGCGGGTGATTGAGGATTCCTGTGAGGCCCTGGGAGCGGAATACAAGGGTCGTAAAGCGGGCACTCTGGCTGAGGCGGGCGTGTTCGGCTTCTACCCAAACAAGCAGATCACCACCGGCGAAGGCGGCATGATCGTCACCAGCGACGAGGATATCTACAAGCAAGTCGCCTCCATGCGGAACCAGGGCCGTGAGGGCATGGGCTGGCTGGGCCATACCAGGCTGGGCTACAACTATCGTTTGAGCGACATCAACAGTGCATTGGGTGTCGTGCAGATGCAACGGCTGGATGAAATCCTCGGCCGCCGACGCCAGGTAGCGGAACTATATGTGGCCCGGCTAAAAAACGAGAAACGCGTGCGTTTGCAGAAGATTCTGCCTGATTGTCGCATGAGCTGGTTCGTGATGGTTGTTCGGCTCAACGACGACTACACTGCCGCCGATCGTGATCGCATAATCGAGACACTACGGGCCAAAGGCGTCATGGCCAGCAATTATTTCCCGCCGATCCATCTGCAGCCGTTCTATATTGAGACACTCGGCTATAAACGCGGCATGCTGCCCGTTTGCGAGGCGCTCTCAGACCGTACCATTGCATTGCCTTTCCACGGACAGTTGACCGAGGGCGATGTAGACACTGTCTGCAAAACTCTGGCTGGACTGCTATAGACATTACATGGTGCAGAGTGCAGAATGGAATGTCTGATGTGAAACGTGAGACAACATTTCTTTTCTGAGCTGTTCAAGGAAGGGCTGATGAGTTCGAACAAAGCAAAAGGTGATCCCATTCGTATGGTCGATGGTCGGCTGGAAGTTCCGGATTGGCCGGTTATCCCGTTCATTGCTGGTGACGGTACCGGCCCGGATATCTGGCGAGCCAGCCAGCGAGTGTTCGATGCTGCAGTAGCCAAGGCGTATGACGGCAAACGCGCCGTCGCCTGGCACAAGGTGCTGGCCGGCGAGGAGGCCTTCAACGCTGTTGGCAACTGGCTGCCCGAAGAAACGGTGGACGCATTTCGTCGCTACCTGGTGGGCATCAAGGGACCGCTGACCACTCCGGTAGGGGGCGGTATCCGTTCGCTCAACGTGGCCCTGCGGCAGATGCTCGACCTGTACGTCTGTTTGCGGCCGGTGCGCTACTTCCACGGCGTGCCCTCGCCCGTGCGGCATCCCGAACTGATAGACATGGTCATCTTCCGCGAGAACACCGAGGACATCTATGTGGGGGCGGAGTTCGCCGCCGGGACCTCAGAGGCAGAGAAGTTCGGCAAGATGCTCGCCGACAATTTCCCCGAGTGCTTCAAGAAAGTGCGTTTCCCCGCATCGTCCGGCTACGGGATCAAGCCGGTGAGTGCGGACGGCACCAAGCGTCTGGTGTCAGCGGCGATCGACTACGCGATCGCCAATGGGCGAAAATCCGTCACCTTGGTGCATAAGGGCAACATCATGAAGTTCACGGAAGGCGCCTTCCGTGACTGGGGCTACGAGGTCGCCCAGCAGGCATATGGTGCGACATTGCTCGACGGCGGCCCCTGGTGCCAACTGCCGGCGGACAAGGGCGGCGTAGTGGTCAAGGACGTCATTGCCGACGCCTTCCTGCAGCAGATCCTCACCAGGCCTGCCGAGTATGACGTGATTGCCACCCTCAATCTCAACGGCGATTACATCTCCGACGCCTTGGCGGCGCAGGTGGGGGGCATCGGCATCGCTCCCGGTGGCAACATCAACTACCAGACCGGCCATGCCATCTTCGAGGCCACCCACGGCACGGCCCCCAAGTATGCCAACCAGGACAAGGTCAACCCTGGCAGCGTAATTCTGTCAGGCGAGATGATGTTCCGGCATCTGGGCTGGACCGAAGCCGCCGACCTGATCATTAAAGGTGTTCACGGCGCCATCTACGCCCGCACGGTGACCTACGACTTCCATCGGCTGATGGTCGGCGAAG
The DNA here is from genome assembly GCA_046704145.1 of Phycisphaerae bacterium. Classification (GTDB taxonomy): domain Bacteria; phylum Planctomycetota; class Phycisphaerae; order UBA1845; family PWPN01; genus JACQVT01. The sequence goes on along the minus strand of JBJKSL010000705.1, from coordinate 671 downwards.
GCCACTCTGCCAAGCTGGTCAAGTGCAGCGAGTTTGGCGAAGCGGTCGTGCAGCATATGTAGGCCGATCGCATGGCGAAGAGATTGGCAGGACAGTCTCGTACTGTTCTTGCTGCTGAATGCCAAAAGAATTGAATAACGCAGCCCAGGATCGCATAGTGCGGCCCTGGGCTGCGTGTTTACCACAACGTTCCTGTGCTCTGCGAGTCTGGGCCGGTTTGCCGGGTCAGAACGCCATAGCGGTGGCCGAATCGGCGTTGATCTGGTAGAGAATCGTCGAGCCGCAGTTGTACTGCCCCTTCTCGAAGGTGTAGTCGGGAATCCCCTCGAAGTTCTGGCCGGCCACGAAGTGGTCGTTGTCGTCGCGAGAGACCTGCTGGACCAGTTCGATCTTGTCCGGGCAGTTAGATAGGATGTAGTCGCAACTGGCCTGAAGTGAGGAGCAGACGGGCAGAACCTTCTGTTCCCCGTCGACGCGCAAGGTCACTTCAACGTTCGCCCCCGTCGCGTTGGCCACGCGGATCATCATGGAGTTCGATCTGGCAGCGTTGACCACCTCGCCGAGCACACCGCTTTCGAGGTTGGTACCGTTGCCGGTACAGCTGAGCGCGGGAAAAATGGCCAAGGCGGCAAGGGCCAGGATCCAGTTGCGACGGGAGCAGAACAGCAGGC
>JBJKSL010000704.1:0-10933 GCA_046704145.1 Phycisphaerae bacterium | reverse complement strand
GCGATTGAAATGAGCGCAGACCGGCTTTTGATCGATGAGCAGGACGGCCGACAGATTGCAAGGCAACTGGGCATTCGCGTTGCCGGCACGCTCGCGGTGCTCCAAGATGCAGCTTCTGCCGGTCTTCTGGATTTGCGAGTGAGTCTGGACAGGTTGAGGACAACGACATTCCGCGCTTCCGCAAGCCTCTACGAGGAAATCCTCGCCCGTTACGAGCGGCACAAAACGGACTGAAGCCTGGTCAAGCAAATAGATGCGACAGCAGAATCCGTGCACCGATGGCAAGCAGAACCACACCGCCGATGATCTCCGCGATTCTTCCGAAGCGGCCGCCGATACTGTTGCCGAAGCGCATGCCGACGATGGTGAGCGTGCCGGCGACGATGCCGATGATCACACTGGGTAGCCAGACGGATGCGCCGAGGAAGGCCATGCTCAGTCCGACGGCCAGGGCATCGATGCTGGTTGCAATCGACAAGGTGACCAGCATCAGGCCGCGAGTCGGGTCGCGTTCGTCGCCGGCTTCACGCTTGTTCTGGGGCAAGGCCTCCCACAACATCTTCCCGCCAATATAGGTGAGCAGGCCGAACGCCAGCCATTGGCCGTAACCGTTGAGGTACGTGGCTACGGTTCTGCCCGCAAGCCAGCCAACTATCGGCATCATGAACTGGAACAGGCCAAAGTGAAACGACAACCGAAACACGTGCCGGTAGGTCAATCGCGGGATGGCCAGGCCCGCCGCGATCGACACCGCGAACGCGTCCATTGCCAAACCGACGGAAATTGCCAGAATATTGAGCCAACTCATAAGGATCGGCGATAGAGCCTGCGCCCGGCAAAGACATCCAAAGCGCACGATAGAAGGCAACGCGGTATCATCCGGGTTTGAGCGTAATGAAACGAAGCCATTCATGCAAGGACACGGGAAGGCGACATCTACAAACACACAAGGGATGAGGGATGAGGCAGATACGCATCACAGGCATCGTGAGCCTGGCCCAACGCGTGCGGCGTCAGTGGGCAGTGGAAGGTGACCCTGCTGCTCGCGAGTTGATCGTCGAGCACGTGCGGCACGAACTGCAACAGATCGACGCCGTCCTGGCGCAACACCGCGGCCGGCCCGAGCATCTGCCTGCCCCTTCGCGGCGTGCCTATGCACTCCTGCGACAGTTGGCCGACGGCACCACGATGACGACTCCGCCTGATCGGCTTCGGCCGCAACGCTCGGAGCCGCCACAGTATCCGCGTCCGGCAAACGGCCCCCTACCCGAATCCGTCAGCTTCACCGGGCTGCGTGCATTCCATGAGAGCCTGCTCGACAACATCGCCGCGGCTGTCAGCGAGGACCGCGGCGATTGGGGCCGCATGCTCGAGGTCGTGCAGAACACGCGAGAACGCCTGGATCGCAGCCTGCAAACGCAAGCAATAACCGCCGAGCAGCTCAAACCGGCGGCCCGCGAGTTGCTCGCGTGGTTCCGGTGGTTCAGCGAGCCGCAGAGCTTCTCGATGTACGTGGAAGCAGTCGAACGAGCCCAACGCGTTCTGGGCAGCGTTGCCGCCGGTCGACTCAGGTGGAACACGCCGCTGCTGGTGCACTTTCAACCTACCAGCAGGATCTATCAATGGCGGATTGCTCGCAACGGAACGCGCATAGTACTCACAACCGCGCTGGCGGCCCTCGATGATGGTGGGCTGCGAGCGCTCGGCGGCTGGATGCGTAACGATCGCGCCGCCGGCCAGGTAGTCATGGAGCTCCTCGCGGGCGAGGAGTGCCAGGAACTCTTCTCATCGCTGCAGGCCACAGTAGGCGAGGTACAACCCGTGCAGGGCATGGCGCACGACCTGGCAGCCTCCTTCCAGCGTGTCAATCAGCAGTTCTTCGACGGGCAAATCGCTCAGCCGCGGCTGATTTGGAGCCCATCGCTCACCGGCCGGCGCTTCGGCCATTATCAGTTCGTGGATGACACCGTCTGCATCAGCAGCTCGCTGGATCGCGCCGACGTGCCCGCCTACGTGGTCGACCACGTCATGCACCACGAACTGCTGCACAAGAAACACGGAGCCAGGTGGAAGGGCCAGCGGCGGCACGTACACACGCCCGAGTTTCGCCTGGAAGAACGCCAGTTCCCGCACTACGCCCAGGCCGACGCCTTCCTGCGCAAGCTGGCCAGGGAGTAGAGCATATCCTCCACCCCTTGCGAGGCGCAAGGGATGGGGACCCATGCCGAAACACATGAATCGTCATTTCGCAGGCCGGGGGGCCACGCTTGGAGGACTTGAGGGGCTATGCATGTGGGACCGGCTTCCAGCCGGTCATTTGGACCGGCAAGATGCCGGTCCCACACTAGAAAGTCGCCGCGTCTCTTCGAATGGCGGCGCAGTCGCGATCACTGCTTCAGCAGGGCCAGAGCCTCGCGAATCTTGGAGGCGGCGTGCTTGTTGGAGACTTCCTCCGCGACGGCGAGGGCCTCGGTGAAGACCTCGCGGGCCTCGCTGTGGCGATCGAGCGATACGAGCAGGTTAGCCCGCTCGGTGTAGGCAGCCAGGTACTTGCGGTCGAGTTGCGTTACCCGCGCGAACTGGGCCAGCGCTTCCTCCGGCTGGCCGAGCTTGACCTGCTCCATGGCCAGGGCAAAGTTCAGAAACACGTCCTCCGGGTCGCGGCCCAGCATCTCACGCAGTTGGTCGATTCGTGCCATCGATTCAATGTACGGCCGGCCGTCGCTGCAAGTCAACGCACCCCCCGCCAAACGCCGCTCTCGCCGACCGGTTGGCGTCAGTGCGAGCCTGCTGGTAGACTCCGGGGATGGAAGTACAAGATCTTTCCCCCAACCCGGCATCAGAACCGGTCAACACCACCGTCCCCGCGCCAGCGCGGACCGGCTGGACGGGCTGGAGCTTCGTCGCCGGCTGCGTGCTGGCCGTCCCCTGCGGTGTGCTACTAGCTTACTTGGCGGCCCTGCCGTTCATGCTGGGCCTGTTCTTCTTCCTGCTGCTCGGCCTGATCATCGCCGCGACGATGTTCCGCGTCGGTTCAAAATTGCGGCCGCCCGGCACGTTCGGTGCGGTCGCCTCAGCAGTCGGCATCACCGTCGTAGTAATGGGCGTATCCCTGTGGGTGGAGTACAAGGCCCTGCCCCGTAGCGTCGAGCGAGTCGTCCGCCACTCGTACTATGAGTCCTTCACCGCCGACCGGCTGACCAAACTCAACGAGGAAACCGACAAGTTCGTCGTCGGGGCTCTGGCCCAGAAAAGTCCACCCGGCGGTTTTGTCGGCTACCTACGCTGGGCGGCCATCGACGGAACCTTCGACTGCCCAAGAGTCTTCGTGGACAAGACGGAGCCTTACCAACTGCCCTACCGGCGAGCTCTCTGGCTCATCCGCTTGGCCACGTCCTCGCTGCTGGACTGGTGGACGGTCGTCTCGCAGACGCTGGCCCTGCGCGTAAAGGCCCAGCCGCAAACCTCCGCCACCCCGCAGGCGGAAGCGACCGACCCTAAGGAGCCCCCCGCAGCTTGACCTAGGGGTCGTGCCTTAGTCTGCCCTGTTGCTTGACACCTGTCGGGGTGAATTCCATAATCGTCGGTGAAGGATCACGTTCTCCGCTGATGGCTACCAAAGTCTTAAACCTCGACTCTGCAAGCTATTCCGACGCGCTGCGGGAAGCAGTCTCCGTGCTGTCCGATGGCGGCTTGGTCGTCTTTCCTACGGAGACCGTCTATGGCGTCGGGGCTGCAGCAGTGCTGCCCGAAGCCGTCGAACGCCTCCGAATCCTCAAGAACCGAACTGACGGGAAACCGTTCACCGTCCACGTCGGCCAAAAGTCGGCCGTGCCTCGCTTCGTACCGCAATTGGCCGGCACCGGCCGCCGACTGGTCGAGAAGGCTTGGCCCGGACCGCTGACCATCATCTTCAACGTGCCCGACCCCGCGCAGGCCGAGGTCATCCGAGAAACTTCACCGGACCACATCCCGGCCATGTATCACGACGGCACCATCGGCATCCGCTGCCCGGACGACCATGTTGCGGCCGACCTGCTCACCCAGACCCCCCTGCCGGTGGTGGCGGCCAGCGCGAACCTGGCGGGCAACCCAGCTCCGGTCACCGCCGAAGAAGCCCTGCGGGACCTCGACGGCCGCGTTGACCTGATACTGGACGCCGGGCGCACGCGATACACCAAGGCCTCTACCATCGTCCAGGTGGAAGACGACGGCTATCGGCTGCTGCGCGAGGGCGTGATCGACCAGCGGATTCTCCAACGCCTCGACCAGACCACCTTCCTCGTGGTGTGCAGTGGCAATACCTGCCGCAGTCCCATGGGGGCCGCCCTTTTGCGGCGGCTGTTGGCGGACAAACTCGGATATCGGGAGGACGAGTTGGAGGAAAAGGGGTATCATGTGGAGTCAGCGGGGACGGGAGCGTACGGCGGTGCTCCGGCTACCCCGGAAGCCGTTGAGGTGCTGGCCGACAAAGGCATCGACATCTCCGGTCACCGCTCGCAGCCGCTAAGCGTCGAGCAGATCCACCGTGCCGACTACGTCCTTACCATGACTGGCCGGCAGGCGGCCAGTGTCCGGCGGCTGGTCGGGCCCTCCGACCCGCGGGTACTGACCGTGGATGAGGACGATATCGAGGACCCCATCGGCGGCAGCAAGGAAGAGTACGCGCAGTGCGCCAACCGAATTGAGGAGGCGCTTCGTCGTCGGCTGGAGGAGGTGGCACTTTGAGAATCGCCATCGGTTCCGATCACCGTGGCTATCAGGCCAAAGAGAAGATCAAGTCCATGCTGATCTCGAAGGGCTACGAGGTCATGGATTTCGGGGCCGACTGCGCTGCCAGCTGCGACTACCCCGATGCCGCTTACCCCACCTGCAAGTCGGTCGTCTCTGGAGTGTCAGAACTTGGCATCCTGCTGTGTGGCAGCGGAATCGGCATGTGCATCTCCGCCAACAAGGTGCGAGGAGTCCGTGCCGCCCTGTGCCACGATGAACTCACTGCCGAGATGTCGCGCCGGCACAACAATGCCAATGTGCTCTGCCTGCCTGCCGACCTTATCGGCGAGGAACTCACCCGGCGTATCGTCGAGGTGTGGCTCAAGAGCGGCTTCGAGGGCGGCCGACACGAACGCCGCGTCAAAAAGATCACCCACTACGAAGACAAAGAATTCGCCGAAGTCCTTGCCAAGCCGCAGCAGCCTCAAGAAAAGTAGAAGCTATCACGAAACCGCTGGGGACTGTCCCGATTTGCGGCGTACTCGCCGCCAAATGGGACTGTCCCCCTCTCTTAGAGTTGCTTCCAGAACTCCTCAAGGCAGCAGCCCGGGCAGCGGGTTGTGGTTCGAACGGCTCATGACCGGAAAGCTGCGGTAGCTGGTGCGGTAACTGGTTTCGCCCGTCTGCGCTCTCCACCAATCAGCAAAGCGTCCCTGAGCAATTTCCATATCCAGCGGGTTCATGCGATCGACCGGCCGACCGCCCAGCGTTACAGGCACGGTCATCTGCTGAAGGTCGCAGATGCGCAGCTTCACAGTCGTGCCCGCTCCGGCCGACTTGAACTGGGCCGAAAGCTGATCGGCAGGCGCCGCCCCCACCCCGAAGTCCGCGCTCACCCCAAGAACGACCTCGCCAGCCTGGAGCTTCGCCGCCGCAGCCGCCGACCCCGGCCGGACCTTCGCCACGTACAGCCCCGCCCGCAACGGCGGCCCGCTCAACGGATTGAACTTGGCCTGAAACCTGGGCAGAACGGTGGGCACCAGCGTCGCACCCTCCAACGTGCGGTCCGGATTTCCCGCGACTTTCACGTTGATGGCCTCATCCTGTGGCTTGGCCCGCAGCAGCCGAATCCGCACCGTACTGCCCGCGTCGCGACGGGATATCTCCGCAGTAAACGCGTCCAATCGCGTGTCGCTGACCATGCGAACGCGCTGCCCGCCGAGGCCGACCTGCCGGGGTTGCATCCTCCGGGGCATCGGTGTCGCAGAGATTTCAGCCACCGTCTTGCCGTCGACGTCCAGGATCATGTCGCCGGACAGCAACCCCGCCTTCTCGGCTGGAAAGCCGGGTAGAACCCGGGCGATGTACATGGTGTCGACGGTATTGCCAGTCTTCGGATCGAAGACTCCGTTCTCCGGCCGCGGGCCTACGCCCAGGAAGCCGATCTTGCCCTCCAACTGCCGACGGTAGAAAACACGCTCGATGGCTTCGCGAAGTTGAAGCTTCAACTCGTAGCGCGGCTGTTCGCCATACGCCGCCACCAGCGCGGACAGACTCTCCGCCGAGGCCCCCCCCAGAGCGGCACCGGCCGCCTGGCGAACCTTGAACTGCGGATCCACCAGTTGATGCACCAGCTTGTCTACCTGAGGACGATCGAGCGTCGGACGCGTAGTCGGCGAAGGCGTCCGATCGGCCGAAGGCGCTGCCGACGCCGTCGCGCACATAATCAGCAGCCCCAACGCCGCGCAGGCGAGCAACACTTGATGCGGTAAGCCACGCAGGGGCAGCTGGTGCGGCAAGCCACGCAGAAGTCGCTGGTGCGGGAATCCCTTCCCGCACCCATCTTCGCCGGGAATCCCTTCCCGCGAAATGACCCTGCACCCGCCTGGAGACGCGGGAAAGGATTCCCGCAGTGAAGAGCTACGGGAAACGATTCCAGTACCAGTACCGGCACGAGCACCCGTACCAGCACGCCCGCTTATCATTCTGCCTGTTCCACCAGTGCTCCGCCGTTTTGCTCCAGCCATTTGACCTTCCGACTGATCATCTGCAGGAAACGAAAGCCCTCGATCCTGCCGAACGAACCCGTGGCAGCGATGGGGGCAACGGCCTCGGCGATGAGTGCCTCGACCATGAGGGACGTTACCACGGCCAACTGCTCGGCCGCGATGGTGAACTGTTGATTATACCCGCGAAAGAACTGACGGAAACGTTCGACATCCAATTCGGCCGGCCACAGTCGCGGATCCGTGGCGCCACCGAGGATCGAAAACTGCAGCAGCCCGTTGGCCAAATCCGTCACCGCCGGCAATATGTGCAGTGAGTCATAATCGATCACCGCCTTCACATGGCCGTCGGCGAAGAGCATGTTGCCCGGATGCCAGTCTGAATGTACAAGTTGATCGCGCCATTCACGAAAGCCGGCGTTTTCCACGCGATCGCAGGCCGTCGCGTAGGAGTCGTACAACGTCGAGACGGTGGCGATCATCTCACCTTCTCGGCCCACCACGCTGTCGTCCTTGCCGACGGTTTCCGGGATGTTGTGCAGGTTGGTGCGGACGATTTCCGCGTTGTGATAACCCAGATGCGACGGTCCCCAGTCGCTGTAGTAGTCTTTGAGGATGTGGTGGAACATGCCCAGCACGCGGCCGGCGTCATGCGTCTCGCCGGGCGTACGGCCGAACGTCCCCCCCGGCACGCACTCGAACATCTCGTACAGGTGTTCCTCGATGATGACCATGGTGTCGCCATCGTCGATGACCGGGATCAGCCGCGGCAGCGGGAAGCCCTCACGCTGCAGATGCACCTGTACCGCATGCGAGAACGCCACCTTTACCGGGTGATCCCGCCCCCGCGCCCGCCGCTTGAGCAGGAATCGACCCTTGTCCGCCTCGATGATGACCTTGGGCGATCGCCGCGAGCCCTTGAGCTGCTTCTCCACCGATTTGATCGCACCGATATCGTACCGCGACAGCACCGCGGCCAATTCCTCGGGATCAAACTCAGCTCGAAACCGCTGACTCATGAGCCTTCGCGTCCTCTCGGTCCGACAATACTAACCGCAAAAACGCATGGGTTGAAGCGATATGCCGTCTGCAGCCCCCCACCTGACAACTCACGCGGTCACCATGTCCGTCCGAGCACGCCAGTCAGAGCCGGGGTCTGTGACCCCGGTGCCTGCCGAAGGGAGATTGCGTAACCTCTTGGGCCGCCGAGGCGGACACGAGTTTCAAGTGGGCTAGGTATGACTCTTTGCTCTTTCCGCGCCCCGTTCATCCTTCAGCCTTCCCTCTTTGTCTTCCCATTCAGCATTCAGCATTCAGCAATCTGCATTCTCTTCCTACTCCGTGTGCATCACGAACTGCTGATAGAGCTGCGCGTATCGACCGTCGGCCTCCAGCAGGTCCCAGTGCGTGCCGCGTTCGATGATGCGGCCCTGGTCGATAACCAGGATGATGTCTGCGGCCTGGATGGTGCTCAGACGGTGGGCCACGATGAAGGTCGTGCGGCCGGCCAGCAGACGCTCCAGCGAATGCTGAATGAGCAGTTCGGTGGCGGTGTCCACGCTGGAGGTGGCCTCGTCGAGCATGAGGATTCGCGGGTCGGCCAGAAACGCCCGCGTGAAGCAGATCAACTGCCGCTGCCCGAGTGACATATTTGCGCCGCGTTCGCCCACGTCGCTGTCGAAGCCGTTGCCCAGCGACATGATGGCATCGTACGTGCCCAACGCCTTGGCCGCTTCGATGACCTGCTCAACGCCGGCCTGCGGACGCGCATAGCGGATGTTGTCCAGCACCGTACCGGTAAACAGATAATTGCTCTGCAGCACCAAACCCATCTGTCGATGCAGCGAGTCGCCGGTAACGTGGCGGATATCATGACCGTCGATGAGGATGCGGCCCTGCTGCGGCACATAAAACCGCGCCAGCAATGAGATAATGCTGGACTTGCCGCTGCCGGTGGAGCCGACCAGGGCCACCATCTGTCCGGGGGCAACCTTAAAGTCGATATCGTGCAGCACCGGCCGTTCGGGCTTGTAACCGAAGTGCACATGCTCGAACCGCACGTGTCCGGTGACCGCGGGCAGCGGATAGGCGTCGGAGGCATCAGTCACGTCCGGCGTCAGATCGATCAGGTTGAAGATGCGTTCGGCCCCGGCCATGGCCATCATCAGGCTATTGTAGAAGTTACCGAAATTGACGATGGGAGCCATGAGCCAGTCCCAATACAGGAAGGCCGTCACAACTGCACCCACACCAATCTCAGATGCCCCCCCGCGAGCCACCAGATAGCCGCCGTAGCAAAGGATAATCACCCGGCCGGTGAAGCCCACCAATGTCAGCAGCGGCTGATAGATACCGTTGGCCCGAGCGGACCGCACGTTGTTGTTGGTGTTGATGGTCTGCAGATGATCGAAGGTGTTCAGGTTGACGAACTGACGATTGAAGGCCGCCACCACGCGCACACCGGTAATGTTCTCGGCCAGATTCGACGACACACGTGTGAAGCCCTCGCGTGCAATCTGATGCAGTACCGCCGCCCGCTTGCGGTACATACGATTGAGCACAAACAGGATGGGCCCCAGCCACGCCACGGCCAGGAACAACCGCCAGTCAGTCAAGCACAGCATCGCCGCGGCAACGCACAGCATGAGCGTGTTCTTGGCGACGATGTCGATGCCCCACACGTTCACCTCGCGCAGGCTGGTCACGTCGCTGGTACAACGGCTGATGACCCGCCCGAGCTTGTTGCGATCGTAGAAGCTCATGGACAGCTTCTGCAACTGCCCGAACAACCTGCGGCGGATGTCGAACTGCACGCGCTCGCCCGCGTTGGTCATGATCAGAATGGTCCAGCGTTGCAGCAGCAATGCCACCGCCGCCACGCACGCCCACAATGCGATGATGCCCCCCACGTGCAGTATCGCCTGCCCCTCACTCGGCATGGGGCTGAGCCGTCCGGTGGAGTAGTTCGTCGTCCAGTTAACGATCGCACCGATGAACCGCGGCGACTGCATCTCCAGCAGGATCATCACCAGGCCGCCGGCAATGCCCTTCACGTACTGCCGGCGATAGGGCCGCAGAAACTCCGCCAGTCGCCTGATAAGCGTGGCGTCGATCGGCCGATAGCGAGCCTCGCCGTCTTCGTTGAGCCCTTCCAACGGCGACGGCCGGTTCCACCATTCCTTCAGTCGCGTCGAGAGGTTCTGGCGCTGAGGCCGATCATCATCCGACACAGGACGATGCCCATTCCCATTACCGTTGCCATTGCCGTCGCCATTACCCGATATGACCTGGCCGAGGCGGCTCATACGTTCTCCTCCTCGGCAATGACTCCGCGACTGCGGTAGAACTCGCGCATGCGGTCCATGTGACTGAAGCCGTCCTCGCCATCCCGCGCTCCGTCGCCGTACAACTGCAGGTTGACCACTTGGCGATAGTGCCCGTCCTGCGCGAGCAGTTCATCATGCGTACCGATCTGTGCAATCCGACCGTCCTCGAGCACCACCACCAGGTCCGCATTCTTCACCGTGCTGATGCGGTGAGCGATCACAAACACCGTGCGATCCAGCATGCACAACTTCATGGCCCGCCGGATGTCGTGCTCCGTCTCGGGATCGATGGCCGCCATGGCATCATCGAGGATGAGGATGCGCGGATTCAGCAGGATGGCCCGCGCGATGGCCAACCGCTGCCGCTGTCCGCCCGACAGCGATGCCCCGCGTTCGCCCAGTTTGGTCGAGTAGCCGTCGGGCAGCTCCTGTACAAAGTCGTGAGCCTGTGCCAGCCGGGCCGCAGCCTCGATCTGCCCGCCACCGATGCCCGGCCGACCGTAGGCGATGTTGGCCTCCACCGATTCGCTGAACAGGAACGTCTCCTGAAACACGTAAGCGATCTGCGTGTGCAGGCTCCCCAGCGTGACCTCGCGAACGTCGAAGCCATCGATCAGCACACGGCCTTTCTGCGGGTCATAGAAGCGCGCGATAAGACTGGCCAGCGTCGATTTGCCCGCACCGGTCGGCCCGACGATCGCCACCACGCTGCCCCCCCGGACTTCGAAATCAATGTCCCTGAGCACCGGCCTGGCCGGATCGTAGCCGAAGGTCACGTTCTCGAAGCGAACTGCACCCCGCCCTTCGGGTAACGGCTTAGCCCCAGGTCGCTCGCGAACCGACTGCGGCGTGTTCAGCACCTCATGCAGCCGCCGGGCAGAGACGATG
>JBJKSL010000703.1:0-2882 GCA_046704145.1 Phycisphaerae bacterium | reverse complement strand
ATCTACCAGTACGCCGCCGACCGTATGGCTCGCTGGGGAGTGGGCAACGTGCGGATGATGCGGGCTGACGCCAGCCACCTTGTGCGGCACAGCATTCGGCCGGAGGCACTGGCCATGCTGCACATCTACCACCCCGACCCGTGGCCGAAAAAGCGTCACCACAAGCGACGGCTGATCCAGCCGCCCTTCCTGGCTGCGGCGACCACGGCCTTGCAGGTCGGCGGCCGAATCGCGATCCAGACCGACCACGCCGAGTACTTCGAGCAGATTGAACAGGTGGTGAACGGCGAGCCACGCCTGCGGCGGGTGGAATTTAACGTGCCCGAGGCCGGCGTAATCGAGGGACAGGTACGGACCAACTTCGAGATCAAGTATCTGCGTGAAGGCCGGGCGATCTATCAACTCGCCGCAGAGAGGATCGAATAATACCCATCCGGGTGTAATTATGCGCGGCGGTCGACGCGCACCTCTCTGCCCACAGGTGCCTTGGCCGGGCCGCTTCAATGCGTCCAGCCGATCCGCCTTTCGCTTGACATGCGTCTACGTCTGGGTCAGATAGTCTGAAGGTTGTCCCATTAGCTTGCGCAGCTCTTTAAGTGCCCGGCCAAATAGCATGTGCACCGCGCCTTCGCTACGGCCGAGGCGCTGAGCTACTTCCGCGACGGTCAGGCCGTCGATCATTCGCCAGTGGATGACCTGCCGGTAGTCCTCCGGCAGTTGCAGCAACCGCACCATCAGCACCGCCAGTGCCTCACTGCGAGCCGCCCCTCGGCTGGGGGTGGTCATGGGCGAGTCCACCCGCTCCAGCAGGTTCACGTAGGTGCCGCTCTTGGCCTGCCAGGCGGGCGTTTGCCGGCGGACGTCTCGCTTGTCAGCCAGCATGGCCCGGTGCATGTCGATCAGCTTGTTCTCCGCGATCTGCCGCAGCCAGGCCAGAAAATCGTCGAAGGTGGCGAACTCGGCCTCGGCCAGCTTGGCACAGGCGGCCACGTAGACCTCCTGGATCACGTCCTCCGGTTCCATGCCCGCCAGACCGGGGATCGAACCCATTTTTTGGACGACCGCCGCTCGCAAGGGCGTAAAACCGGCGATCAGCAGCGAATCCAGGCTGGCCCGGTCTCCGCTTCGCAGGCGTCCCATAATTTCGCTGAATTGCTTGTCGTCCATCTGGTTGCCCAAGCTCTAAGGTCTTGCTAACGTGCAGCTTACCATCATCGCCCTACGCTAGCCAGCAGAATCCCTCTTCGGCGTTCTTTGTGCCGGTTGGTGACCTGCACGCGCGGCCCGAAGAATTTTCGAAAATCTGCGTGAGTCCCGCCGGGGGATTCCGTTCTACTACTAGCGACTTGTTCCGAAAAGCTGGTGCCCGAAAGCGACGTCTGAGCTTAGCCCCCTCTCTTGCGGCGTCACTTTCGGGCACCATCGTTTTTACTGTGAGCCGAATCGCCGCTCGAAGGGTCTCGCGGGTCGGCGGCACGCTGGCGGCCCATTCGCTGCAACTCCCTGTATGACAGCCTGTTATACCAATCGCACTTAGAACTCGTGCTCGCCGCGGCGCCCCAAGCATTGTCCGCTCAAGACTTACGCGTCATTCGCCGCGCACACAAATACGTAAATGCGTATTACCATGAGAGACAACAACGCCGAATATAACCGCGCGGGTTGGCATCCGGGTCGCTGATGTGCTGGTTGTCGGGCGGCGTGAGTCCTCGCCCCCTCCCGACCAGCCCTAAGTACGCACGTACATCCGGGTATTATTATGCGCGGCGATCGGCACGCAACTTACTATCCACAGGTGCCTTGCCCACAAACCACGGGAACAGTTGCACTCTGCAGCCGTTAGTAAAACAAAAGAGCGAATGCCCTAGAGCGCGATGCGTCGCGTGGGTTGCTGTTGAGCGACGTTGGCCAGTTGGATGAACATGTTTTCCATGGTCAGTTCGAGAGCGGCGTTACGGCTGATGGCTGTGTCTGCCTGGGCAACCTGCTGTAGTGCCGAAACAAGCTGACGCGGCGAGTGACTGGCCGCCAAAGCCTGGATTACCTGCACTTGGTCGGCGTTAATGATCGGCACCGGCGCGCCGCTGGCTTGCCGCTGAGCGTCCTGGTAGAAACCAGCCAAGGCGGCCATCAGCGTTTGCAGCCCGACACGCGTGGCGTCGGTGTCGCTCATGTCCGGGTCGCGGTCGGAAGCCTGCTTGCCGATCGTTTTGGCGTCAGCAATGAACGGCCCGGCCAGCAGATGGGGGGCAAATCCCCGGGCCGGCCGCGCCAGTGACAATAATGCGTCTCCAAGCCCCTTTTTCAGTCCGAACACCCCATCATCGATGAGCCGCTGAGCCGTTCCCAGGCTGCCGCCCGATTGCCGTGCAGCGAACTCCAACTCGTCCGCCGGCGTCTCCGGCCGCATGGCCTGCAGCTGCTCGGCCACGAAATCGGCCGGCAACGGCTGAAAAGTCACCGGCTGACAGCGCGACTTCGTCGTCGGCAGCATGCGATCCAACGCGGACGTGATCAGCACCAGAAACGTGTCCGTCGGCGGCTCCTCGAGCGTCTTCAGCAGGCTGTTCTGAGCTGCATCGCTCATGCGTTCGGCTTCGCGAATGATGAATACCTTGGCCCGCCCGCGCATGGGTCTCCGCACCACGCGATCTATGACAAAATGGCGGATGACGTCGACGCTGATGGTCAGGGCCTTCTGTCTGCGGATCTGCGGATCGGGATGCTCGCGATTGAGCTGACGATAGATGACGAACAGGTCCGAATGCGTCCCCGCCTGCACCAGCCGACAATCGTCGCATTCGCCGCAGGCGTCGAGAGGAGAGTCGGGATCAGGGTTGCGGGATGCGGGGTGCGGGGATGAGCAGAGCAGCACCTGGGCC
>JBJKSL010000702.1:0-2946 GCA_046704145.1 Phycisphaerae bacterium | reverse complement strand
CCGACGAACAGCCCCGGCCCAAAGGCCAGATGGTGCTTGGTGCGAAACTGCATCGAGAGCTCCAGCACGTTGAGGTTGCCGCTGGCCGTGTACTCGCTGGTTTGATGCACATAATCAGCGACCAGTGAGGCCCGCTTCCCCAGGGGCAACTTATATCCCAACCGAGCCCCCCACTGAAACGGCCGGCGATCGACTGCAGAGCACCCCAAGCCCACGGATCCCAATCCGTGGGATTGCGCCGCCCCAGCAAACCCGAGCAGCGACAGCGGAACATCCGAATCCCCGTTGGACGTGCGAATCCACCCGTTGAAATAAGCCGTCCCCGGACCGAGGTTCTTGTCCACGATCGCGGTCAGGGTGCCATCTGCCCCGCTGGACTCATGGCCGGTGGGCATACGCACTTCCGCGAGAGTCGCGATTGTTGGAATGCCGTCGTTCTCGCCCACCCAGCGTTCCTGCCAGCCCAAAACCATGTCGCCGCTGCCGGTATAGTTGCCGTCTACCATCTCCAGAGGCATACGCAGCGAAAGCTGCATGGCCTCGAAGAACTCATATCCCGATTTGGTGTAGCGGTGAGGCGTGTACTTGACCGTAGGTATTAGCGGAGCCGAATTCGACCGCCGACGCGAGGTGAGCCAGCCGGCATCCAGTTGCAGTTCCCAGTCGCCAGGTGCCGCTGGCTGGCCGTCCTCCAGAGATGAGAAGGTATCGACCTCCTGCCGCAGAGCGATCGCATCCTTCTTCCAGTAGCGTTCCGTATCGCCCCGCAAGGCATCAGCACAAGTGCCCGCCAGCGAGAGTATCAAAAGGAAGCGAAGCATGGGTTGAGAGCGGAAGCCCACCGATTTTGATCCGTGGGCTTTGATTGTGATACCGACGACTTGGAGTCAGTAGAGCCGCGCTCGAATCTACAGACCCCATCGCGACTTACTCATCCTTCGTCGCGGCCAAGTTCCGGAGCATGTGCTTTATATCCGACACGCCCTTGATGGCCACGTATACTGTGACAGTCGAGTACCATACGATGCAGGTGGCGGTCAGCAGCCACCAGAACCAGTGCTCTTTCATGAGATTTCACTCCGTGCCACCGATGCTGCGGGGCTGGCGGGTTTCAGCAGGGAACCGATGACCATGGCCAATGCCGCCGCCACGTACGTCATCGAAAGGAGCACGTACTCCCATTTGTCATAGAACTCCTTGTACCGATCCGTCTGCTGGATGACCAGCAGCGTTATGGGCAAGATGGCTCCCACGACGATCGCCGCGCCGGCCCCCCAACTGTTTGCCCGCTTCCAGTAGCAACAGGCGATCAGGAGAATCGACATACTTGACAGGTAGATGCTCCCCGTGGCTGTAAGATAGGTCCAGACGTCCCCCTTGAGATCGTAGTAGAGCCCGAAGAAGAACAGGAACACGCCTATGAGAGCGATGATGGCCCGGTTGACCAGGATGCCCTTTCGTTCGCTCCAACTCCGGCGGAACGGGGCGAGGATGTCGTTGTAGATCACGCCGCCCCAGGTGAGCATGTAGGCCGAATCCGTGGACATGTCGGCCGCGAGCATGGCCGCGACCAAGATCCCCATCAGCCCCATAGGTACGGCGGTGCTCAGATATCGCGGCATGGCCAGCAGAGTCCGGTGCGCCGCGTCGACCCCGGGGAACAGAGCCGCCAGCCGATCTGGCCCCATCATCGACAGAGCAGCGATTCCCCAGATCCCCGGGATGAGGAATCGACACACGAAGAAGAAACTCGTGTGCGTATAAATTCGCCGGCCCGTGCTCGTATCCTTCGCGGACAAGAGCCGCTGGATGATGGTCTGCCAAGTCAGGACGGCCGACAGATTGACCACGCCCATGTAGACCACGTACGAAACGCCCATGTGAGGATTCTTGAACGGATTGAAACCGCCGGCTCCGTAGTGCGTCTGGACGGTCTCGACCAGCGTGCTCCAGCCGACGTTATGCAGAACGAGAACGGTGACGACAAGCAGCCCAGCACTCATCACGATGAATTGCAGGAAATCCGTGATGAGCACCGAGAGCATGCCGCCGAGAATCGTATAGACAGCCACCGCTACTAACAGCATGCCCATCATGGCCACCAGGTAGCGGATATCGAGCCCGCAGACCTGGACGAGAAAGTCACCGCCCATCCGAAGAAAGACGCCCATGTTGAGCAACCCGCCCAGCACGATTACCACGCCGCTCAGCCAGCGAACCCTGGAGCCGAAGCGGTTCTCGAACAGTTCGGGGATCGTGATCACGCCGGCGTCCCGCAATGGCTTAATGCAGAAGCCGGTCAGGCCCACAAAAAGCATGGCACCGGCGTACAACAATCCCACCGTCGCTCCGGCGAAACCATTCTCGTATCCGAGTTGGGCGGTGTACATGCAGGTGACGATGCCGAACTCGGTGGCGGCCAGCGAGGCGATCCCGAGATACAGGTTCATCTCCCGGCCTGCGACGAGGAAGTGCTCGACCTTACCCACGTACTTGCGAACCATGAGGCCTGCGGCCATCGTGATCAGCAGGTAGAGCCCGACGATGCTGCCATCTATCCAGGTAAAATTGGTCACTGCTAGCAAGATGCCACCCACCTGTTTCTCAGAAATGAAATCCGCCGGCAGCCCTCCGCAGGCGGCTCATCCAGGCTACTTCTATAGCAGAATCGGCGACAATGCAACTGGCCGCGCCTGGTCTGCTTGTCTGCCGAGGCCAGACGATGTAATCTGCTGCAGGCCCCCCGTTCCGGTTCGGGGCAAAAGCAAAAAGGAAGAAGAACATGCACAGACTTACCCTCCCTCTCCTGGTCATGGGCCTGATGATGTCAGCACAATCAACGTTCGCACAGGCTGCGTCCCCGGCGATTATCCCGATCCCCGCAGACATGCAGGTCCAAGCCGGCGAGTTTATCCTCACCAAGGACACCATTGTCCAGGCAGAGGG
>JBJKSL010000701.1:0-3483 GCA_046704145.1 Phycisphaerae bacterium | reverse complement strand
CCCTTGCGCGGCGGATCGGGACGCCTCCGACGCCTCCGCCGACAGCGATTGCCACCCCAAAACCGGTCTGTTACCATGACTTAAGCTCCCCGTAGCTGCGGGTACCAAGGTCAGGCTACCAGACTCGCCATCTGACGAGTGCTGGCGATGTGTTGCCATCAATTTCGGTCCGTTAGCCCAGCCGAGCAGGCGGGCTTGCGGCTACTGCAGGGTGTGCAGATGGACAAGTTCGTCCTGCTGGCTGTCGACGACAGCCCTGACAATCTGTTCCTGATGCAGCAACTCGTCGAGGCGTACCTGCCGGAATGCGAGTTGGTCACCGCTCCCGAGGCACAAACCGCCCTGCAGTTGGTTTCGACGCGCCGCTTCGATGGAGCCCTGATCGACGTCCAAATGCCCCAAACCGACGGCATCGCCCTGTGCCGCTTGCTCAAGCAAGGCGAAGACACCCGTCGCATTAACGTGCTGCTCATCACCGCCAAAGAGTCGACGGCCAAACAACGGGCCGAAGGTCTGGCCGCCGGAGCCGATGATTTCATCTCCCGGCCGATCGACAATACGGAGCTCGTCGCCCGAATCCGCGTGATGCTGCGTATACAGGACTCCGACAAGAGACTCCGGCAGGCTCGCGATGAGCTGGAACTCCGCGTCGCCGAGCGCACCGCCGATCTCGCCCAGAGCAACGAACGCCTCAAGGCCGAAATGGCCGAGCGCCAGCGGACGGCTGAACTGCTCGCCCAGCGCGAGTACGAACTGTCCGCCCGCAACCGCATCGCGGACGCATTCCTCACCCTCAACGGCGACGAGGTCTTCCCCGCAGTGCTGGACATAGTGCTCGAAGTGATGCAGAGCCCCTACGGCCTGTTCGGCTATCTCGACGAAGGCGGAACCCTGGTCTGCCCTTGCCTGACACGCGAAGTTTACGAGCTTTGCCGGATGGAAAACAAAACCATGGTCTTCCCGCCCGAGACCTGGGGTCAAAGCATCTGGGGCCGCTCAATTCGCAGCAAGCAGACGCAGTACTCCAACCAGCCGCTGAGCGTGCCCGAAGGCCACATCGCCATGTCGCGGACTATATCCGCACCCGTCGTATACCAGGACAAAACCATCGGGGTGATTGTCGTCGCCAGCAAGCAAAGTGATTATCGACCCAAGGACGTGGCGCTGCTGTCCACCCTGTGTTTGAGTATTGCCCCCATTCTGCACGCCCGCCTGCAACGCGACCGCCACGAGCAGGAGCGACAAAAGGCCGAACAAGCCCTGCGCGACGCTCATCACGAACTGGAAAACCGCGTCCGCGAACGCACCGCCGAGCTCACCCTTGCCAACGAGCAACTGCAGAGACTGCACCAGCATCAGGCCAAGCTGGCCCACGTCTCGCGATTGAGCACCGTCGGCGAAATGGCCACCACCATCGCCCACGAACTCAACCAGCCGCTTTGCGCCATCCTCACTACCGCGCAGGCCACGGCCCGGCTGCTCAAGGCCGCGGGCATCGCCGACGAAGCCATCCTCGGAGCAGCGGAGCAAATCTCTCTACAGGCCAAGCGAGCTGCAGAGATGATCCGGCACATGCGCGACTTCAGCCGCCGACGCGCAATCCACCGCTCGACCATCGACTTGGCCGGACTCATTCGCGATGCCCAGCACTTCGTCGCCGCCGAAGCCAAGCCGCACAAGGTCGAGATCGTCCTGCATCTGCCCGAGTCAGTGCCGCCTATCCTGGGCGACACCATCCAGATCGAGCAGGTGCTGGTCAACATCATGCTCAACGCCATCGAGGCCATGGATGGTTTCGACAACAGCCTCCGCCGATTAGAGGTCAGCCTGAATCTTGCGGACTCGAACGCGGTCGAGGTCGCCATCCGTGATACCGGGCGCGGCCTGCCGCCGGGCGATGCGGAAAGGATCTTCGAGCCCTTCTTCAGCACCAAGCCCGAGGGCATGGGTATCGGCCTGCCAATCAGCAGGTCAATCATCGAAAGTCACGGCGGCAGACTATGGGCGGAAAGCCCGCCGGACGGAGGAGCCCTCTTCAAGTTTGTCTTGCCGACCTCGCGCGCCGCAAAGGCGACAGGTCGTTGATCCAGGATGTCAGGAATGAACACGCAGCCAACAGTATTTGTGGTGGACGACGATGAGGCCGTTCGGCGAGCCCTCAAGCTGTTGATCGTGTCCGCGGGCATGCCGGTGGAGACCTACCCCAGCGCGGACGAATTCCTCGCTGACTACGACCCCGCCCGCCCAGGCTGCCTGGTGCTGGACGTACGCATGCCGGGCATGAGCGGTCTGGCCCTTCAGGAGCAACTCCTGGCGCAAAACATCTCTATTCCTGTCATCATCATGACCGGCCACGGCGATGTGGCCATGGCCGTCGGAGCAGTCCAGAAGGGGGCCGTCGATTTCCTTCAAAAGCCGTTCGACGACGAAGTCCTGCTCGGCCGCGTGCGCGAGGCCATCGCTCTGGACCGTGAAACCCGAGAAAAACAGGCTCGTCAGGCCGGGTTCCAGGCCAAGCTCGACCGCCTGACCCCCCGCGAGCGTGAAGTCCTCGATCTACTCATAGCTGGCAAGGGCAACAAGGAAATCGCCCTCGATCTGGGCCTAAGCCGCAAAACTGTGGATATTCATCGTGCGCACGTCATGATGAAACTGGGGGTGGACTCACTTTTGGACATCGCTCGCAGCGGGTATCTTCCCGAGTCGCAGGGCTGATCAGAGCGGTTCACGAATGTGAAACAGCCCAAAAACCGCGGGAGCTGCGGCGCTCTGCCACTATGACCAAAGAGCCATGGGCCTACGTCCCATAAACGAACAGAGACACTTTTTTGAAAAGAGTGTGCCAACTAAGTTGTCCCGGTTGCTGTTTCGCAAGGGAGGATTTTCCATTACACATGGTTCTGCCCTTTGGTTGGGCAGCACTGGATCATGGGTGTAATGGCCGACGAGACTCCGACAAGCAGGTATCCGATCAAACAGCGAATCGAACGGCTCCTGCGGCTGTTCCTCCACTTGCAGACATCCTCTCGAACCGCCACCGTGCCCGTCCTCTGCCGTGAACTGGCTGTCAGCCGGCGGACCCTCTTCCGAGACATGAAGATGCTTCGCGAATTGGGCGTCAACATCAGCTACGAAGGCCGCTCCAACACCTACCACATAACCGATATCAAACTCAAGCGGACCTCGGCCACCCCCCAGCGCCGCCGCGACTAGGCCTGAAGGGCGCGCCGCGTCTTGATGCCGCTCGTGCGGGAATCCTCCGCTCGTGCGGGAATCCTTTCCCGCACGTCTTCTTCGCCGGAATCCCTTCCGGCGGATGACTCATTTATTGCACTGTACATGGCACGAACCACACACTCTGGGCGAGCCGGGCCGTCCTCGGCCCGGCGGACACACACACGTACAAACCCCGCGATGTGGCGGTCTACCCGCCGAGCAAGAAAACGCGATAGCCTACCCCTTTAATTACCCCGGCGAGATAAA
>JBJKSL010000700.1:0-5739 GCA_046704145.1 Phycisphaerae bacterium | reverse complement strand
GCTCTCCACACAGCTATCGACGACCACCGGCGTTTCGCCCGATGCGGAGAGGTGGCCGACCTTCGCCAAGCTCGCCGTCACGGTTGTGGCCTTAGCGGCGTTGGTCTCGGCGGGGCTGATTACGTGGCTGCATCGCAGCGGCGCGGAATCCGGCACGTACACAGTGAGCGGCATCGTACTGGTGCCTGCTGCTGACGAGCAGGCGCTCGAGAAGGTCGCCAAATCGGCACAAGAGCAGCGAAGCGGCTTGATCGCTCTGCCTGACGCGAAGCGAGGACTCGTGGAACTGCGATTGAAGTCGAGCGACGCTGCTTCCGGTCAGGCCGGCATCGCTGCCGTCGCGCAAGCGGTGCTGGCGGAACTGCCGGCAGGCGATCGCGTCATAACCACTCAGCCGGCGAGTCAGCCCGAAGGCCGGGCCCTGCTGGCCAGCGTGGCAGACTCCGATCGAAGGCTGGCGGCAGCATCGCGTCCGGCACAGAGCGAGTTCGATGCGGCGGGACTGCTTGCAAAGTATCGAGGACTACAGAAGGAACGACAGTCCGTCCAGGATGGGCTCGCCCAATTGAATGGTAAGCTGGAGCCCAAGCCGGTTAATACCCAGGCAGTGAGTGTGAGCGCTGAGCAGTTCACTCGAGCCGAGGCCGCCGACGCACAGTTGCGAACCCAGTACGAGGCGTTGAAACAGCGTGAGGATCAGCTAACGCAACGCTTGCAGGTGAGTATCGCTGCTGCCGAGGTGCAGTTCGGGCTATTGCGAGGGGCGCTCACCCAGGCCGACGCCTATTTGCAGAAGTTACTCGAGGACACGCAGCCGGAGGGCGTAAACGCACAGCTCAACACCATTCGCGACACGCTCAAGAGCTGGGATCGCGCGTTGACGGATCTTGAAAGCAAGTGGAAGTCCGGTCGCGGCCCGGGAGCGACATCGCGGCCGAGCGACTCGATGGATCTGCAGGCCTCCCTGGAGAAATCCGCGCGGGCATTCATCAAGCAGGTCGCGGCGGCTGTGAGTGCATATGGTAAGTCACTGGAGGCCATCAGCCAGGGGCAGGGGCAGACGACCAAGCGGCTAGTGCTTCGTAACGGGCTGATCAAGGAGTTCGCTCCGATGACCACCGCACAGGAGGCGGTGATCAATGCGGCCAAGACGGCCATCCTGACCGACGACGTCGAACTGACCGCGATCGTCCAGCGAGTGGACGCTCTGCGCAAGCAGATCCAGCAGAGACGACTTCAGATCGCCGCCGCCCTGCAGCAGGCCCAGGTGACGCAACTACAACAGAGCCAGGCAGCGCAAACCGCCCAGGCTCGACAGGAATACAACCGGCTGACGAAGCGGCTGGCTGACATCGATGCCGCCCTCAGCAAATCGGCCGATCAGGCCGTGGTAGCGGCTGTCGACTTGCAGCAGCGGTCGAAGGCCTCGGAGGCCCGGTCTGCTCTGCAGGATAGCCAGCTCCAGAACCTGCGAGAGCTGCTGGCCATGCACGAGCACTTTGCCGACCGCGTGGCCGCCCTGCCGCCCGTGCCTCAGCCCGCCTATGTGGCCGGAGGCATCCTTGCCCGACCGACAAAGCGTATGGGCCCGGCAGCGGCGATGGCATTCGGCCTGCTGCCGTTGATCGTGGCCGGAATCGCCCTCGCCCTGGCCCGGTTGATCGTGTCGGCCCGCCAGTCTCGCGAGAGCATCGAGGAATATACTCGTTCACTGAAGGACCTCGCCCGATCTGCCGATTCCGAGCGACGCTAAGACGTATTTACGTCTTTTTGCGCGCGGCGGATGCCACGCAACTCTATGCCGGACAGTGCTTGGGCCGCCGCGGCGGGCAAAGTTCTACGCACCCTTTGTCTAGGGAGGCCTACAGGGGACGCTCTTCGTCGGCGCACTCCGTGGCAGCTTTTCGGATACAACCACGCCTCTGATGGGCTAGAATCCGTTGACTTTTAAGCGCTTGTTTGATACCTATATTTCAAACAGTTGTTTGGAGGTTATCGGCCATAGGCACGGCGACGGGACACAACGGAACTAACGGCGGCACCAGGGAACGCCTGCTGGAGGCGGCTGGCGAGGTCTTTGCGGAGCACGGATTTCGCTCGGCCACCGTGCGGCAGATCTGCCGGCGGGCGGGCGTGAACGTGGCTGCCGTCAACTACCACTTTAGGGACAAGCAGCAGCTTTACGCTGAGGTGCTGCGGTACGCCCACCGGTACGCGACGCAGAAGTATCCGGTCAACGGCGGCGTGGGGCCCGATTCGCCGGCGGAGGAACGGCTGGCGGCGTTCATCCGCTCCTTCCTCTATCGCCTGACCGACTCCGGCAGACCGGCCTGGCACGGCAAGCTGATGCTGCGAGAGCTCAGCGAGCCCACCGCCGCCCTGGATGAGGTCGTGGAAGAGTCGATTCGGCCCTCGTATGGCTTGCTCCGCTCGATCGTGGCTGAATTGATGGGCCCACAGGCAGACCCACGCGAAGTGGGGCTTTGTTCCGCGAGTATCGTCGGCCAGTGTATGCATTTTGAGGTTGCGCGAGAGGTACTGACGCGACTGGTGCCGGGACTTGCGTACGACCCCGCCACCATCGAAGGAATCTATGAGCACGTGCTGCGGTTTTCGCTCTCGGCGATCCGCTGCCTCGGACAGTCGAATACGTGAGTAAGCTTTGAGCTACGAGTTGCGGACCCAGAGGTGGTGTCTGCAGTTCAGGACTACCGGACATGAATTTCGTCGCACTCAAAATGCTGGTTGGCGATCGCGCGAAGTACATCGCGATCATTATGGGCATCGTGTTCGCATCGATGCTCATCACGCACCAGGAGGCGATCTTCTGCGGCATCATGTCGCGCACCATCAGCGCCATCACCGATGTTGGGCTGCCGGACGTGTGGGTGATGGATCCCAAGGTGCAGTTCATCGACGACATCAAGCCGTTGCAGGATACGGTTTTGACGCGGGTCCGCGGCGTGGAGGGCGTTAAATGGGCGGTACCATTGTACAAGGGGCTGCTCAAGGCGCGACTCAGTAACGGCAACTTCCAGACCTGCAACGTATTCGGACTGGACGACGCCACGCTCATCGGCGGGCCGCCGATCATGGTGCAGGGGCAAGTGGCTGACCTGCGGCGGGCGGAAGGAATCATCGTCGACGAGGTCGGCGCGGCCGGCAAGTTGGCCAAGAAGCTCCCGGACGGCACTAGCATTCCGCTCAAAATCGGCGACACCATGGAGCTCAACGATCACCGGGCTACAGTGGTGGGCCTCTGCAAAGTGACGCGGACGTTCCAGTCGCAGCCGGTGATCTACACGACCTACTCGCGGGCGATCACATTCGCACCCGCCGAGCGCAAGCAGTTGTCCTTCGTGCTGGTCGGGGTTGCACCAGGCGTGGACCCGCACGCGGTCTGCGATCGGATTCAGCGAACCACCGGCTTGGCCGCCCGAACCAGGAGCGACTTCAAGTGGCTGACCATCCAGTATTTCCTCAAGTACACGGGCATTCCGATCAACATCGGCATCGGCATGGTCATGTGCTTTATCGTGGGAACGGCCATCGCCGGCCAGACCTTCTACAGCTTCACGCTGGATAACCTGCGGCACTTCGGGGCTCTCAAGGCCATGGGAGCTTCCAACCGCCGTCTGCTCGGCATGATCATGCTGCAGGCGGTGATTGTGGGCTTGATCGGCTATGGCTTGGGCGTCGGGGCGGCAGCCATGCTCGGACGCATCTTCCACAACACGGAAATGGCGTTCCTGCTGCTGCCTCAAGCCCTGGTCATCACCGGAGGGACGGTGGTCATCATCTGCATCCTGGCGTCCATCCTGAGCATCCGCAAGGTGATGAAGCTGGAACCGGCCATCGTGTTCAAGAGTTAACAAGGTGAATTGGTATTTCGTAGTTGGTGGTTCGTGTTGGTCCTGGATTCGATGATCGCGATGAATGACACCACTGCTGTTTACTGCCGCGACGTCATCAAGACGTACGGTACCGGCGACTCCCAGGTGGTTGCGTTGCGCGGGGTCAATCTGGACGTGCACATAGGCGAGCTCTTGATGCTGGTCGGCCCGTCCGGGTGTGGAAAGACCACGCTGATCTCGGTGATCGCCGGGATCCTCGACCGCGACCAGGGCGAGTGCGCTGTCTTCGGCCATGATTTTCAGGAGATGTCGCAGGGCGAGCGCACGCGGCGGCGAGGCGAGCAGATCGGCTTCGTGTTCCAGGCGTTCAATCTGTTGCCCACGCTGACCTCAGCGGAGAACGTGGCCATCCCCCTGCTGATCAACGGCATGGGCAGGCGAGCCGCGGTAGGCAAGGCGCGGCACATGCTCGACCGCGTCGGGCTGGGCGATCGCATCAATTCGCTGCCGGCGGAACTCTCCGGCGGCCAGCAGCAGCGCGTGGCCATCGCACGCGCACTGGTGCACGATCCGAAGTTGATCGTCTGCGACGAACCCACCAGCAGCCTCGACCACGAAACCGGCCACGCAGTGATGGAAATCCTGCGCGAGGTGGCAGCATCGCCGGGCCGATCGCTCGTGATCGTGACGCACGACGCCCGCATTTTCGAGTTCGCCGACCGCATCGCGAGGATGGACGACGGGCACATTACAGGAATCACCGAAAACGGACACAACCGCAGCAGGCGCGAACAGGTCGCCGCGAATGAAAGAGCTTAACCACAAAGGATCGCACCAATGATTCGCAAATACGTGTTGCCCCTGATGGCTGTGGCGGGGCTGGCATTCGCCATCTACGTGGTCGTTCTCGGCCAGAAGCCGGTGCCCGCCGCTCAGCCGGTGGCGCAGCCGGCCATGGCGCCGTTTGAGTCTTACGTGGCTGGTGCGGGCATCATAGAAGCCAGCACTGAGAACATCGCCATCGGCACGGACCTGCCTGGCGTGGTGACGAACGTCTATGTGAAGCCTGGCGACAAGGTCAAGGCCGGCGATCCGCTGTTCAAGGTTGACGATCGCAGTCTGAAGTCTCAGTTGCAGATTCGCCAGGCCGCCGTCGCGCAGGCCAAGGCCTCGCTGAAACGGCTGGAAGAGTTGCCCCGGCCGGAGGACATTCCCGTCGCTCAGGCCAAGGTGGCAGAAGCGGACGCATCTCTGGCGGATGCCCGCAATCAGTTATCGCTCTACGACAAGGTCGACGACAAACGTGCGGTGAGCGTGGACGAGCTGGACCGTCGCAAATTCGCGTTCATGGTGGCGGATGATAGCGTTAATTAAGCTAATTCGGAGTAGGCGCTGATCAACGGGTTTACCTTGAAAGCAGAACTGGAGTTCTCTCGCACGCAGGTCGCCGCAGCCGAGGCACAGCTTCACTCGACGGAGACGGACATCGATCGGTTGACTACCCGTGCGTCGGTGGACGGCGACGTGCTGCAGGTCAAGATCCGCGTGGGCGAGTACGCGCCGTCGGGCGTGCTTCAAACGCCCCTGATTTTGCTGGGAAATCTGGATCGCTTGCATGTTCGGGTGGATGTGGATGAAAATGATGCTTGGCGGATTCGAGCCGAAGCTCCTGCGGTCGCGTTTGTGCGCGGTAATCGCGACCTACAGACGAACCTGAAGTTCGTCCGGATCGAGCCGTACGTGGTGCCCAAGAAGTCGCTCACCGGCGAAAGCATCGAGCGAGTGGACACCCGCGTGCTGGAGGTCATCTACAGCTTCGACCGTCATACGCTGCCCGTATACTTCGGCCAGCTGATGGTTGTGTTCATCAAACCCCGACCGGTGG
>JBJKSL010000699.1:0-3521 GCA_046704145.1 Phycisphaerae bacterium | reverse complement strand
GGTGTCACCGACGCCACCAGCTGCATTATAGTTGCCATGCGTACCAAGTCCGTGCCGCGGGGATGGGCGTTCTCTGCCACTCTCATGACATCTCCTCCTTCTGCTGGGGTAAGATAATACTCGGGCTTGGCTTTCTGCAAGCTACGTGTTTCGCGTTTACTCCTTAAGTGCCGCAGGCACGCTAAAACACGCACACAGGGTTTGACAGTCCTGGCGTGTCCGTTACCCGGGGTGCGCTGCGCGACCCTGGGCTACGATATTCAACGCCGTTGGCGTTGTGAATCGCCTGCACAGGTGACGCTAAACACGTACCCGGCAGCTTGCCGGCCTAAGAGGTTCAGTTGGCGAACGGTCCCTGCAGCGTCCAGGGACCTGTCGGACGGGTGGTTGGCAGCTTGGATGTCTTCTGCTGCGGCTCGAGCCAGTCATGAGCGACGGGAGTGGAAGAATAGTCGTCAATCATCGATTCACGGACGATGATCTCCACGCGGCGGCTGGTGCTGGATGTCTCAGGATCGAGGCTGTTCACGCGGACGGGCTCATTGGCTCCGACTGATACCAGCCGAATGGCCCGCGGGTCCACGCCATTGCGGCGAAGCACACGCCCGACGTAGTCCGCGCGGTCGTATGCCAATTTCATGACATCTTCGTAGGTCCAGCCGGCCGGCCAAGGCGTCTCGCCCACGTGGCCGCGGATTTCGATGATGTTGCGATGGCCGCGGAGGATTTCCACGATTTCTTTCAGCTGTTTGTCACCTGCCTCGGTAGGCCGGGCGGAAAAGGCCTCAAAAAACACCGGCCCACCCATGACCAGTTCCAGCCCCTCACGAACGCGGGTCACACGGATGTGTCGACCTTTGATACCGGCGTAATCGTCGTTGCCGCCCTTGCCCTTGGCGTGGGAAGTATCCAACGCCATGAGCTTCTTGACCAGTTCTTTGAATTCGGCCTGGGGGTCTGTCGGTTTGTCTACCGCGGGCTCGACATCGCTGAAGGCCGCCTTCAGTGCCGCAACCAGTTCGGCAAACTCCGGATCGGTGGCCGTGCTCTTGTTGTTTCCGGCAGCCAGAATGACGAAGAAGCTCAGCATCAATGTGACCAGGTCAGCAAAGCTGACGATCCACATTGGGGCGCTTTCGCCGTGTTCTTCTTCCTGGTGCTTCTTGGCCATTGCTCTACCGTCCGAAGAGGTCTACTCAGCCACAGGCTTCAGCTTCGCCAACTCACGGTGCGACAGGAACGAGCGCAGCTTCATCTCCACCACGCGAGGATTGTCCCCCGCTTGAATACTGCGAATGCCGGCAATGATCATTCCCATCACGAACTGTTCCTCAGATGACCGCAATGCGAGTTTGTCGGCAATGGGCCCGCACACCACGTTGCAGATGAGGCAGCCATACAGGGTACCCAGCAACGCGATGGCCAGTGCCTGGCCGATGGCGGCAGAGTCGCCACCCAAGTTGCGGAACATGGCCACCTGACCGATCAGCGTCGCCGTCAGACCGAAGCCCGGGCCATACTTGCCCATCAGTTCGAAAAACTTCTTGCCGCTCTTGTGCCGTTCAGCCAGGGCCTCCACCTGGATGCCCATGGTCCGCTCTATGGTGGCGTCATCCATGGCATCAATGGTTAGCTGCAGACCCTGCTTGAGGAAGGGATGCTTCTGCTTTGCTAGCTCCTTCTCCAACGCGAGCACGCCTTCGCGACGAGCGATTTCGGCGTAGCCGACCATCTCCTGGATGAGCTCGTGCGGTCGAAGTTCCTTGGCGAACAGCCAATGCTTGAGGTAGCCGTGCATGTTGAGGACCGACCGCAAGGGCATGGACAAGCACACCGCCGCGAACGATCCGCCCAGCACGAGCACGAAGCCTTCCGACGAATAGAAGGTCGAAAGGTGCCCGTGGGTACCTTCGTACATGGCCCACAAGATGGCGCCGACGGAGAAAACGATCCCAATGACGGTTGCAAAATCCATCCCGCGATCCCCCGGATGGTGCGAACGCTTCTATCCCGCTTCTGCCCTGCAAAACCCAAGCAGAGCGGCCCACAGTCGCTGTATCGACGTGACCGGGCATGCACTTTACATTCGAAAAGAAGTGCTAAGCTTCGCAATGGCAAGTTGTAAGCAGTGATTCTGATTTTTGGATGCGAGGCCGAAACCCGGAGATTGAGAATTGGCGGCGATTTTAGATTCGAAGCATCTGATACCCATCCGGGTATTATTGTGCGCGGCGGTCGACGCGTAACTTACGATCCACAGGTGCCTTGGCCGCCGCTCGGAGCGCTTCTTCAAAACGTAATCGGTATGAGCTGCGAAATTTCAAATCCACGATCTGAAATCTGCATCTCGCCGCAGGGCTGCGCGCCTTTGTTGCCGTTATCGGACCTGGCATGGTGATAGCCTGTGCCAGTACTGAAAACGCCGCCCTTATCGCGCGCTGGCCGACCGTGCGTCAGAAACTGCAGGTCGATCGGCAAATCTTGCCTGTAAAGGCCTTTATCCCCTCATCCCGGAAAAGCGAAAATGCCGACAGAAGGAAGACCCGCGGCCGATAACTATCGCTCCCGTGGGCCGGACTGCAGCCGGTATGTTGCGGTCGCACCGTGGTCAGGATGACCCGGTCCAGACGGAAGGCTCAGGATGAGCGTCGCCCCTCAGCAAGATGATGAGTTGACGCTGGCCGAGGAACCGGTACGTGGAGCGTCGGCCCGACCGACGTCCGAATTGCGCGGGCGCTGGCAGATCCCTTTGATGCTGGTCGCCCTCACCGGCTTAGGGGTGTCCGTCTGGAGACTGCGGCCGCCCCCTCCGCCGCCGGCGCCCCCCGCCCCCAAGTTTGAGGAGATGCTCGCCAAGGCCACCAGCCTTAAAGAAGCCAAGCTGTACCCCGAGGCCAGCAAGTACATCGAGGCACTGCTAACTACTCCGAATTTCACCGCGGATCAGAAGGCCCAACTGCACAAGCTGATGGCGGAGGTAATCTTCGCCTACGAGTCGCGCAACTCTGTCCACGGCCAAAACAACTGTCGGCGGCTGCTGGAACACAGCGACAAGTCGCTCCTGCAGGGCCAGACTTTCGATGCGGAGACCCACTGCATGCGGGCCAGAGCTCGCGAGTGGATGGGCCAGCTGAGCGAGGCAGTTCAGGAATTCAACCAAGCCTTGGCCAAAGGCGTGGACAATCCCTGGGCCATTCGCAAGCACATCGTGCAGCTCGAGCGTCTTAATAAAGGTCTCACCCCGGAACAACTGCATGCCGAACTCGACAAGTTCCTGAGCAGCGCGGATGCCCCGCTAAACCTGCAGTTCTGGGCCGCCCAGCTCAAGATCGACCTGTTCGCCCAGCAAAAGCGGACCGATTTGGCTCAAAAGTTCCTCGACGACAACCAGAAGCGCTTCGGCGACACGCCCTGGCGAAACCAGTACACCTACCTGCAGGCCCGCATGGCCTATTACAACGGCCAGAACGAGCAGGCCGAACGGCAACTCCGCAGTCTGCGCGACCAGGTCGAGGTGGGTG